>SVDL01000010.1 GCA_015057835.1 Lachnospiraceae bacterium | reverse complement strand
CCCGCAGCGCATGTCTTTTGACGGGAAGTGTGGATGCAACGTCGACGCCGCCGGCACATCCCGTCGTGATAATGCCTTCGTCTTCCGAATCGAGATTGATCATCTTTCTCGCTTTGATCCATGCCGGATCCAGCGCTTTTGCCCCGTACATGCCGGTCTCTTCATCGACCGTAAACAGGGTCTCAAGCGGCGGATGCTGAATGGAATCATCTTCGAGAAGAGCGAGCATATAGGCGACAGCGATGCCGTCGTCACCGCCGAGCGTCGTTCTGTCTGCGTGCAGCCAGTCGCCGTCCGCGATCAGGGCGATGGGATCTTTCTCAAAATCATGTTCGGAATCATCCGTTTTCACACATACCATATCGACGTGACCCTGCAGGATCACCGGATCATGGTCCTCATATCCCTCCGTTCCGTCTTTGCGGATCAGGACATTGCCGGTCTCATCATGTTCACAGGGCAGTCCTTTTTCTTCGGCAAAACGGCACAGATACGCGCTAATGGCTGCCGTATTGCCGGAACCTCTCGGAATATCGGAGATCTCTTTAAAAAAACGAAATACTTCTTTCGGTTCGATCGAATAGAAATCTGACATCGTTATTCTCCCTTCTGCATTGAAAAAGGGGATATTCTAAGCGAACATCCCCTTGCCTCTTCCTCTTATGGGGCGATCATTCCTCTTCATCGCCGTCATCGTAGTCGTCGTAGTCGTCGTCATCATCGTCGTCTGCGTCTTCGTAGACTTCTTCGTCATCCTCTTCGTAGGATTCTTCTTCTTCCGTATCCTCTTCTTCCGGTTCCTGATAGGAAGAAGGCTGTCTCGGCGTGACCGGTTCCACCGCCTGCGGATCCAGTTCCGAGCGGTTCCTGTTCACGATATTGAGAGCGCTCTGAAGAGAATCGATCATCGCCTTATATTTCGGCATCGCGTCAGCCAGGGCGTTGTCGAGGAGATCGGCAAGATTGCCGAGCATCTCATCCGTATAGGAGATCGCCGAATAGCGGATGTTGTTCGCGTCCGTCGTCGCGGAATCAAGGATCTCCTGCGCCTGCATGTTCGAGCGGTTGATCGTGTCGTTGGCCTGCTGATAAGCCTGCTGCGTCACTTCGTGCTGGCTGATCATCTCCTGGGCTTGTGCCTGTGCGTTGGCAATGATCTTTTCCGCCTTTTCCTGCGCGTCGGCAAGGATGGCATCCTTATTGGAAATGATCTTCTGATAACGCTTGATCTCATCCGGCGTTTTCAGTCTCAGTTCGCGAAGGAGTTCTTCGAGTTCCTCTTTATTGACAACGATCTTCGTCGTGGACAGCGGCTGGAAACGGCAGCCGTCAATATATTCTTCAATCTCACCGATAATCTGTTCGATTCTGCTTGCCATGTTCTATCTTCCTCCCGGCAATTCTATGATATCGTCCCTTCTCAGACGTTTTGCACTTTCTCAAGAAGTACCTTCTCCACAAACGGCGGAACAAATTTACTGATATCCCCGCCGTACATCGCGATCTCCTTGACCATGGACGAACTCAGATACGCATATTTCAGATTTGTGATAAAAAACACGGTATCAATGCTGTCGTCAAGTTCGTGATTGGTATGTGCGATCTGCATCTCATATTCAAAATCGGTCGTCGCGCGAAGACCGCGGATCATGGCGATCGCTCCGCATTCCTTCACGAAATCGACTGTCAGTCCGTCAAATGCGCGCACCGATACAGAAGGCATATCTTTCAGCACTTCACAAAGTATATTAACACGTTCCTCTGCAGAAAACAACGCACTTTTTGAAGAATTGCGAAGCACGGCAACGACGACTTCGTCGAACTGGCTGGCGGCTCTTTTTATGATATCAATGTGTCCGTTGGTGACGGGATCGAAGGATCCCGGATAAACAGCGCGGCGCATAATGAGTCTCCTTTATTCTTTCCTGGGTGTAATAAACAGATGCGCGTGCTTTTTGTATTTTTTATAGCGGTTCAGTTCGTATCCCATTTCCTCCAGATAGGAAAAATCGGTATGCACGGAAGCCTCTATAATGATCAGTCCGTCCTCTTTCAGAAGGCGGCTTCCCCGGAGGATCTCAAGCACTTCTTTCTCCAGTCCCTTCTCAAAGGGCGGATCCATGAAAATAATATCGAACGCCTTTCTTCCCTCAAGGCGCGGCAAAGCCAGGCGGACATCTTCTTTGATGAGTTCCGCCCGGTCCTGCATCTTTGTGAAATTGAGGTTTTCTGTGATCACGCGGATCGCGGGCCTGTAGTTCTCGACAAGGCACGCGTAGGAAGCTCCCCGGCTCAATGCTTCGATGGCGATCGCTCCGCTTCCGCTGAAAAGATCCAAAAAGCGGCACCCGGGAATTCTGGGTGCCAGAATATTGAAAAGGGTTTCTTTTGTTTTGTCCGTCGTCGGACGGATGCTGTCGGACGGTACCGTTTTGAGCGGCAGCGACCGCGCCTCGCCGGCGATCACTCTCATATCATTTCCTCTTTCCGCAGATTCAGTCTCCAGTCAAGATCACCGTTCGCAAGACCGAGAATCAGCAGTTCTGCAGAGGCAATATTGGTCGCCAGAGGAATGTTGTACTGGTCGCAGGCTCTTACAATGAGATAAATGTCCGGCACATTCGGCTCATTCTGGTAGGGATTATAGAAATAGATCACCATATCCATATCGCCGCGGGCGACCATGTCGGTAAACTGTTTGTCGCCCCCGATATCCCCGGGAAGGAACTTGTGAATGTGCAGGTTTGTCATGTCTTCTACACGCTTGCCCGTCGAATACGTGGCATAGATGTCATGTTTTGCGAGAATTCCCTTATATGCGATGCAGAAGTCTTCCATCAGGCTCTTCTTACTGTTCTGTGCTGTTATTCCGATATTCATGCTGTCAACCTGTCGATTTCTTCTTCTCCCTGTTTTACCTATACTTCATGTCAATGATAACAAAATATTGCCTTGAAATCAACAAAAAGATGTTAAAATTGACAATATATAGAACTTGCTCAAAATAAGAGCTTAGATTTTTATCAAATTGTGCATAAAAAATTTATAGCACAATGTTTCCTTCCATCCTTCTAATATAAGCGCTGAGAACAGCTTTCAGATCCGCATATTCTTCCCCTGTCAGGTCCGGATCATCTTCCATAATATTAGCCGCCACCTGTCCGGCGTCCCTGAGGATCTCTCTGTCCCTTCCTATATCAGAGAGCGTAAAATACAGATCACCGCTCTGCCGTATTCCCAGGAGATCACCCGGTCCGCGCAGTTCAAAATCCTTCTCGGCGATCACAAAGCCGTCATTGGTCGAACTGAGCACGCCAAGTCTCTCCTCAGAGCTCTCTGTCGCATGCCCCTGCACAAAGATGCAGTAAGACTGCTCCGCCCCTCTTCCGACTCTTCCCCTAAGCTGATGGAGCGTCGCGAGGCCGAACCGCTCCGCGTCCTCGATCATCATAACAGTGGCATTAGGCACATCCACTCCGACTTCTATGACAGTCGTCGCCACGAGAATATCGATCTCTCCCGCAGCAAAAGATGCCATGATCTTTTCCTTTTCCGCGGCTTTCATCTGCCCGTGCAGGGCTGCTGCTTTATGATCGGGAAAAGCCTTCCGCACGGACCTGACATATTCCGTCACATTTTCCACGTCCAGTTCTTCACTGGGTTCGACCATAGCGCATACAATATATGCCTGACGTCCGAGATCCAGCTGCTTTTTAATAAAGCGGTACGCGTTCGGTCTCCAGGAGCGGTCGACAAGCGCGTTCTTAACGGGCATCTGCATTTTCGGCTTTTCATCGATCACCGTAATATCCAGATCGCCGTAGAAAATAATGCCGAGCGTCCTCGGGATCGGCGTCGCGCTCATGACCATCATATTCGGCACCGGGCCGTTTTCCGCCAGGGCTTTTCTCTGCCGGACGCCGAACCGGTGCTGCTCATCGGTGATCATAAGGGACAGATCCCGGTAGGATACGCCTTCCTGAATCAGTGCCTGCGTCCCGATAATACAGTTTACTTCACCCTTGGCGATCGCTTCGCGGACGGCGTTCTTCTCCCGGGCTTTCAAAGATCCGATCAGAAGAGCCGGTCTTACGTCTTTCATTTTGAGTTCGTCCCGCATGGAACAAAGTTTCTCGTAATGCTGCGAAGCCAGTACTTCCGTCGGCGCCATAAGAACGCTCTGATAACCGTTCGAGGCGGCCATCTGCATGGCCAGGAAGGCGAGGATCGTTTTGCCGCTTCCCACATCTCCCTGAATCAGCCGGTTCATAAGCTTTTCACCGCTCAGTTCCTTCTCGATCGTATGCCAGGCAGCGGTCTGTGCCCCCGTGAGACGGTACGGCAGCTTCTCTATCGTTTCCTCCGTATCCCAGGTCTTTTTCATCGGGAAGCTGTTCGGCTGATCTTCCAGATGCCCTTTCAGCGTTCTCATCGCGAGAACGAACAGGAACAGTTCATCAAAAACGAGACGGTTTCTTGCCTCCGAAAGTTCCTTCTGGGATTCCGGGAAATGGATCCCCTTTACCGCTTCATCTTCCCGCTTCAGTCCGTAGAGGGTCCGGATCCCGTCCGGAAGCCAGTCGTCGATCCTCGGTCTCGCGGAAAATATAGTATTGAGGATCCTGATGATCGTTTTGTTGCTGAGGCCTTTTGTCAGGCTGTACACGGGCTTCAGATGGCTCATCTGCTTCTCATAATCGGCAGGGGTAAATATCTCCGGGTGCTCCATATATTTCTGTTTTCCGCGCACGGAAATGCGCCCGTAGAAAACATATCTCCCCCCCGCCTTCAGCTGGGAGGCAATATAGGGCGCGTTGAACCAGATGAGCTGCAGCGAGCCGCTCATATCGCTGACTTTCGCGGTCATGATCGTCATGCGCTGCCCCTTTCTCATTCCCGGTTTCGCGGTCAGAACGCCGGAGAAAGCGGCGAGCTCCCCTTCCGCAAGTTCAAAGACCGGTTTCGGAGGCGCATATTCCAGGTAGTGCACCGGATAGTAGCGGAGAAGGTCCTCCGCTGTATAAACCCCTATTTTATGAAAAAGCGCTTCGGTCTTTTCCCCGACACCCTTTATGGATCCTATCTGCATAAATCCCGATCTGCCTCATAAAAAAGCCGCCACCGAAGTGACGGCTTGCTTTTTTATTCCACGGAAATAATACCGTAATAGACGGGCTGCCCTCCGTAATTGATCTCCACATCCTGTCCGGGGAAGGCTTCCTCCAGCATCTGCCTTAATTCCTCTTCCCTTTCGGAAGGATAATCCTCACCGGTATAGACCGAGATCAGCTCACTGTCTTCATCAGTGATCTCTTCCGCCATGGAGACAATGACTTTATTCAGGTCGTTTCCGACGGCCAGAAGACCTTTATCGCCGATTCCGATGATATCTCCTTCATGGATCGCATGGGAATCGATGGAGGTGTCGCGAACGGCGTAAGTCACTTCACCGCTGTGAACATCCTGAAGAGCCTCCGTCATCTGCTCTTCGTTTTCTTCCGGAGACATCTCGCGCACAAAGCTCACCATGGCGGATATCCCCTGCGGGATCGTTTTGCTCGGGATCACGTGCACGTTGCAGCTGTCTGTGAGATCCCTCGCCTGATTCGCTGCCAGGATAATGTTTTTATTATTGGGCAGGATAAATACGTCTTTCGCGTGGACTTCCTCGATCGCCTTGAGGAAATCGTCGGTGCTCGGGTTCATGGACTGTCCTCCGGACACGATCCTGTCGCATCCGAGCTGGCGGAAGATCTCGCATAATCCTTCCCCGGCCGCGACACTTAAGAATCCGGTCTCCGCCCACGGTTTCTCTTCTGCCTGCTCTTCCTGTTCCGCAAGCTTCTCTTCCGTCACCGCGTAGTCCGCTTTTTCTTTCTCGTTGAACATCGTCTCGCGGTGCTCTTCTCTCATGTTGTCGATCTTGAGGCGCGTCAGCTGACCGTACTCAAGACCTTTCTGCAGAGCAAGACCCGGATCGTTCGTGTGAACGTGGATCTTGACGAGTTCGTCGTCCGCGACGAGGACGAGGCTGTCGCCGATGGAGCACAGGAATTCCTTCATATGAAGTTCGTCCTCTTCCGTAAACGGTTTTTCAAGAAGAACGATAAATTCCGTGCAGTAACCGAAACGGATATCGTCCGTCTCGATGTGTTCCCTGGTTCTGCGCATAGGTTCCGCGGCAGCCGGCGCAGCGGCTTTCTGAAGATCGGTGAGGTCGATCTCCTTGCCGTTGAAGAGATCCACGGCTCCGTGCAGGACCGTCATGAGGCCTTTCCCGCCGGAGTCGACGACGCCGGCTTCTTTGAGGACCGGAAGCATTTCCGGCGTGCGGGCGAGCGTCGCTTCTCCCTCTTCCAGGATCTCCTCGAAAAATGCGCTCAGATCCTCTGCGTCCGGGGCGAGCTCCGCCGCCTTGACAGCCATACTCTTTGCCACAGTCAGGATCGTCCCTTCCTTCGGCTTCATGACCGCTTTATAAGCGGTATCCACCGCGCGGTTCATAGCGGAGGAAAGGATCACGGCGTCCAGCGCCTCGCTCTCGCGGATCACTTTGCTGAACCCGCGGAAAAGCTGGGACAGAATAACGCCGGAATTCCCCCGGGCGCCCCGGAGGGATCCCGAAGAGATCGCTTTGCTGATCGTCTCCATCGACGGTCTGTCGATCGCGGCAAGCGCGTCCACGGCAGACATGATGGTCATTGTCATATTGGTCCCGGTATCTCCGTCCGGAACCGGGAATACATTCAGATCGTTAATATGCTCCTTTTCGGCAGACAGATAATGCGCCCCCGCCGTAAACATGTCTCTCAGCATGAGGGCATCAATCGTTTGTACTGGCACGTCTCTTTCCTCCATCAGTCGATTTCCCGGACGCCTTCCACAAGAAGGTTGATATTGGCAACTTTCAGCCCGGTAAACTGTTCTACTTTGTATTTCACGTTCTCAAAAAGATTGTCGGCGATGGTCAGGATGCTGACGCCGTACGCCACGATGACGTGGAATGTCAGATATATCTCATTGTCCTGAATCTTTACTCCGATTCCGTGTTTTAAGGAACTTCTCTTCAGAAGTTTGACGATGCCGTCTTTTACGCTGATGGCAGCCATGCCGACGATCCCGAAGCATTCAACCGCAACGGATCCCGCGTAGATGGCTATCACATCCGGATCGATCACGATCTCGCCGAGATCGGAATTTACACGTCCATCCATAAGATGATCCTTCCTTTCTTAAAAAATAATCAGTTAGATTATAGCGAATTTGCCCTCAAAATAAAATATGAAATTGTTTAACTTTTTTGCTTGCATATTCGAATCTTTTCTGTTAAAATTTCCAATGTTGCAGACGTGTAAGGTCTGCTTACTACGAGAAATTTGTAAGGAGGTGCTTGAACATGGCAAAATGTGCAGTGTGTGGAAAAGGCGCTCATTTCGGTTGCAATGTCAGTCATTCACATAAAAGAACAAACAGAATGTGGAAGTCCAACATCAAACGCGTCAAAGTCAAAGTTGACGGCGTACCGCAGCACGCATACGTTTGCACTTCCTGCCTGCGCTCCGGTGCAGTAGAACGTGCGTAAAGAACGTGAACCTGATTCCACAGCTCCTGCTTCATGCAGGAGCTTTTCTTTTTTTCAGCCTCTTCCTCACCACGTCCCCCAGAATATAGACCGCTGAAACCGCAAGCGCAAAGAGCGTCGCCGCGGTCCCGAGCTTTCTGCCCGGAGTATCGTAAGTAAACAGGATCTCATTTCTTCCCGGTCCGATCCGGACCGCCATAAATCCGTTGATATCAAGAATATCCGTTTCCGTCCCGTTTACGGACGCCGTCCATCCGTCATCGTTCGGGATGCTGAAGAAAGCATATTTTTCGACGTCCGAAGTAATGACGCTTCGGAAATGATCGGGCGCCTTCTCAAATTCCTCCGACGCCTCCTGGGAATGCAGCATTCCTAAATACGCGACATCCGCAGCTGTTAAGGCGGATTCCGACGCCTTCAGGAAATGCGTCATGCACCCGGACACGATCTCCTCGTCACTGTCTTCCACGACCAGCGTCCGCATCATGTACGGAATCTTTTCCTCTTCGGAAAGCGCGTCAAACTCAGAGCGCGTCATGTAGGAATCATACGTAAATCCGATCGGCGGCACATTTTCCCTCTCATATTCCCTGTAGGTATGGAAACGCCCCCGGAAGATGCCGTTGGTGACCTTTCTGTCCTGATCGAGGTTTTCCGTCTCGATATGATATTTCGCCGAGATCAGCGTATAAAGACCCGAGGGCGGATCCGGACTTTTCACGTCTCTCTTGAGGCCGATAGCCTCATAGAAACGGAAGATCGATCCCGATACGGTGCTGCAGAAGCTGCCGGACGGCGAAAAACCGTGTACAAGAGTGATCTTATTGTCCGAGGAAGCGATCCTGTAGGCGGGATCCGTCACAAAATCCTCCGATGTCACGATTTCATCGTAGAGGTCGCTGGCGTATTTTCCGTGTTCCATCTGATAGGAAAGAACATTCCCCGCAGTTGTCAGGACGGCAAAGACGATCAGTACGATGCGGAAAGCCTCAAACCGCTTTCCCTTAAAATGACATATAAAGAACCATGTAAGAAAAGCGCCGAGCAGAGCGGTCCCCGAGTACACGCCGAAAAGAACGGGCCGGTAGATCAGGGAGGGATCCGATTCGCTCCATTTGACAAACGTGAGGAACACGACAAAGAACAGAATAATACTGATCGTGATGAGAGCCGCCTTCCAGACGGAACGGATCGCCTCCGGATCCGGCTCTTCCTCAAACACGCTGTCGATCATGACCGCGGAAGCGGACGCCATGAGGAGGACCGGCATATAGTACCATCTGCAGTAAAGACCGGCAAACGCGGAGAATGCCGCGTTCAGGATCGGAATGCAGGCGATCAGAAGACTCACCTTCAGAACATTTGTGATCCAGTCTTTTTTTCTGTAAATGACATAAGCGATGACAAGAAGCATTCCCGTCAGGGGAAGATAAGCCGCGCAGGAAGAGAAATTCCTCTCAATAACGGCCGTGTGATCCGACATGACTTCCGCCGGGAAAATAAGTCCTTTCAGAATGAACAGATACCTCTGCGCGTTATAGAGAAGCGCGTTGGACCCCGTATAATCATTTTTGACGCGGGGGTTCTGAATGACGAACAGGAAGGCCGGCCAGAGGAGCACCATGCTCATGACGCCTCCCAGGACTCCTTCAAAAAGGACGTTCCAGATCGTCTTTCTGTATTCGCGGAAATGCGGAATAAACCACCGGATCAGATAATACAGGATCAGGAAAATGACTTCTCCCACAAGGAAATAATAATTGACGAGCGCGTTGATGCACACGGCAAATATAAACGGTCCTCTCCTCTTTTTCTCTACCAGATCATCCAGCGTTATGAGAAGGAGCGGGAACAGCATGACGACGTCATGGAAATGATAAAACAACAGATTTTCGTTCATGAAGCCCGAGAACGCGTAAAGAACGGATCCCGCCATGGCGGAACTCGGACGGCGCACGAAGCGGCTTATGTAGATATAGGAAGTCATCCCTGCGACGGCATATTTAAGGACGTAAAGCCAGCCGACGATATACATATAATAGCGGGAAGGAAACAGCTGCGCGATCCAGAATCCCGGCGTTCCGAGAAGATAAAAAGCCATGGATCCGACAAAGCCGGATCCGAGATCGATGCTGTAGTCGAATCCCCAGAAGCCTCCGTTATGCAGCATTTCAGATGCGTGCATGACAAAAGGGATCTGCTGGGAATCAAAATCCCCCGCCAGTGAGAACAGTCCTCCCTGACCGATGATATTCCAGGCAAACGCGGCGACCGCGATCAGAAAATTGACCAGAAACGCCGCCGCGATGCTTTTTTTATTCCACAGATCGTTTTTGTGATTTTTCATATTTATTGCGGAAATTGTCAAAGATGGTCACGATGTCGATCCATAAAGACCAGTTCTGTGCGTAAGTGATGTCCGGTTCGATAGACTCGTCGTCGGGAAGCGTGCTCTCCGAGACCGGTACGGAACCGGGAGGACAGATGAGGCCGGGCTTGCACCACAGGCATTTCCGGTAGCTGTGCTCTCTTCCCTCATATTCTTCCTCGGTGATCGTGTTGACGCCCACAAGGCTCATATCGCCTTTCAGAACGGAGAAGAATTTCGGCAGTCCCGCAAGATGCAGGATCGCGATCACTCTGCCCGCCGATGTCTTGGACGGTTCCGGATCTTCCGTCTCTTCCCCTCCGAAAGCGCTGTTTCGTTTTGAGAGAAGCGTTTTCTTGAGTTCCGGACCGGTGTAATCCGTGCGGAACGTGAGGCGCGTAAAACGCACGCCGTCCCTGCCGATGCACACCACTCTGTCAAAAAGCGGTCCTTTGGATCCGAATTTTATGAAAGGCGCCATCAAGGCCGCGGCGACCGCCGCGATCACCGATCCGATGAGGCCGACGATGATGTCGACGATCCGTTTTATGAACTGGGTCCGCTCTCTCTGCCGAAGCGAGTTCAGGAAGAGGAAATTTTTCCGGTATACTTTGCCGTAACGGCCGCCTGCTTCCAGGGCGTCGGAAGCTTCCTGCTGCGCCCTTAAGATCACGCCGATGCCGTCATTGCGGATCATGTCGATATCCGCCCTCATTTTCTTCATCTGTGAGCGTGACACGTCGAAAATGACATTGCCCACAGGCTCGACCTTGATAAACTCTTCGAGGTCGTCGGGCTTTATCATGGGGATGGCCTTTTTTCCGGGTGCCGGGATGCCCTCTTTCCATTTTTCTTCATCCGTCTCCAGCGGATCCACGACCAGGATGCCGGCCAGATGCATCTGAAAGGCGTCAATGGAGGAAAATGTCTCCAGTGCGGAAGCGAGATGTCTCCGCTCCGTGACGAGCACGGTAAGCGTGCCGAACCCCTTCCTTCTGTAGATCTTCAGGATAAACAGCCTGTACAGCAGCCTTATGAGAAGAATCAGAATAAAGGAGAAAAATGCGATAAAGAGCGCGAGGAGCGGACGCTTTGCGGAACTGCCCGTAAAAAGAATGAAGAAAAAAAGGGCGATCAGCAGAAATATATGCTTCCACAGAATATTGCGGATCATATAGCCCGTGGATTCGTCCGAGGGCAGCGCCGTGTTGATATTCCAGAAAAAAGCAGCGGAGTAAAAGAGACAGGACGCGTAGGAAAGCGTCCTCTCCCACTCCTCAAAGGCGGCGGTATCCGGCACCATATGAAACAGTCTCACTGCCACGGCGCAGGCGAGCGCGACAGCGATCAGGTCCAGAAACCAGAGTACAATTGTCTGAAAATGCAGATCTTCCTGTTTCATATCGCTTCTTACTGGCCATTCAGTCCGTGGTCGTGTTCATAGCTCATGATGGTTTTGATATTCTGGCGCTCCAGGTCGCTCAGCATCGAATCCGTAAAGTTTTCCGAGGGCACTGTCCCGTTGTACCAGGGCTGGCTCTCGAAATAGTCGCGAAGAGCTTCATCTTTAAACTGACGGCCGTGCCTTGCATAGATCTCATTGCGGGCAACTTTCAGTTCCCACGCGGAAAGCCCTTCCAGAGAAGAAGGATCGATCGAGGAGGAACTGCTGTTCGGGAACACATAGGTGCCGCCGGTCTGCGCGGGAGCTTCCGTCGGCGTCGGTGTCGGCGTCTCCGTGGGCGTAGGCGTTTCCGTCGGTGTAGGCGTCTCTGTCGGCGTCGGTGTGAAGAGCGGCGTAGAAGTCGCGCTGGGGATCTCCGTCGGCGTCGCGGCCGGGGTCTCGGTAACGACGACCGGAGGAAGTGTTTCCACCGCAGGCGTCTCCGTGGGCGCCTGTGTCACGGTCTCGGTAGGGATAAATGTGACCGCTTCCGCGCCGGAGGATTCCTGCGTATTATTCTGAGCCGCCTCTTCCGCGGACTGGCTGGCAGCTTCCGCCGCCTCTCTCTCCGCCCGCATGCCGCTCACGACTTTTGCTCCGACATACCAGATCACGCCGATCAGAAGGATCGCCACGAGAGACAGGATCAGCGTCATGAGCGGATTTTTGCCGTCCTTATTATTGTTATGTCTCCCGGAACTGCTTCTGTCCCCGGGCACAGTATGTACTTTCTTTTTGGTTTTCCCCGTGGAAGACTTTTTGACGCCTTCTTCCAGTTCACGGGTAAATCCTTCGCCGTACACCCTCGTATTTCCGTCCGCTTCCTTCTGCAGATTCTTCAGGGCAGCTACATCATCTTCATAGACGGCATATCCGCACTCGGGACAGAATACGGCTTCGTCAGGAATCTGTTTTCCGCAGTTGCTGCAATACATATCCGTGTTCTCCTTTATTGCCTGTGAACATATCAGTATTTCGTGAAATTATCTTTGATCTTTCCGCCGCCCGGCGTCCCGTCGAGCGCGAAAGGCGTCGTCTGATAGACATAGTAGTTCAGCCAGTTCGTGTACAGGTTGTTGGCGTGGGAACGCCATGTGAGGACCGGCTCCCTGGAGGGATCGTCATCCGGGAAATAGTGATACGGGATCTCGGGGTTCAGCCCCTTGCCCTCATCCCGGATATATTCTTTCCGAAGCGTCGTTCTTCCGTATTCCGGATGTCCCGCGACGAAGATCTTTCTTCCGTTTTCCGCCATGGAAAGGAATACGCCCGCGCGCTCCGAATACGCCAGCACGGTGAGTTCCGGGCATTCCTCGATCATTTTGGCGGGAGTCTCCGTGTAGCGGGAATGCGGCGCGAGGAATACGTCGTCAAATCCCCTTACGAGCGGCACTTTCCGGTTGAAGACCTGATGCTGGAAAACACCGACGAGTTTCCCGTCGAGGTGGACCTTCGGAAGCCCGTAGAAATGATACATCGCCGCCTGCGCCGCCCAGCACAGAAAGATCGTCGAAGTGACGTGATCGTCGCACCAGTCGAAGATCTGTTTCATCTCCTCCCAGTAATCCACTTCTTCGAATTCCAGTTCCTCAACGGGCGCTCCGGTAATGATCAGTCCGTCAAAGTTTCTTCCTTTCAGCTCATTGAAGGAATGATAGAACGAATCGAGGTGGCTCCGGGAGGCGTTCTTCGATTCGTGGCTCCCCACCCTCATAAATGTGACATTGATCTGCAGAGGGGTATTGGAGAGTTCTCTCAGGATCTGCAGTTCGGTATCCTCCTTGAGGGGCATCAGATTCAGGATGGCGATCTCGATCGCGCGGATATCCTGATGCTCCGCCCTCTTTTCGTCCATTACGAATATATTTTCATGCTCCAGCCGGTCTTTTACCGGAAGATCATTCTTGACTCGAATCGGCATTGTTCAGTTCCTTTCTGCAAGTGCGAGAAAATCCTCTTCGGAAATAACGGGAATTCCCAGCTCTCTGGCCTTTTTATTCTTCCCGGAAGTGCTCGCCGTATTATTATTGATAAGATAATCTGTTTTTGCGGAGACGGAAGAGGAAACTTTTCCGCCGGCCCTTTCTATTGTCTCAACAAGTTCGCTCCGGTTCGAAAAATGAAGGAGCGATCCGGTGATCACAAATGTTTTTCCGGCAACAGCGCTGCTTTCTCTCTTCTCTTCCTGTTTTTCGATCTCGAGGAACGTCAGGAGACGGCTCAGCATTTTCCTGTTCTCTTCTTTCGAGAACCATTTGATGATCCCTTCCGCGATGACCGGTCCCACCGTATCGACAGCGAGCAGCTGCTCCTCCCCCGCGTCCGCAACGGCTTCCACGTCATCGGAAAAAGCGGCTGCGATCAGTTTTGCGGTCTGAACGCCGACGCCGGGGATCCCGATCCCGTAAAGGACTTTGGCCGCCGTGGTCTTCCGGGAAGACTCTATGCTCGCGATCATTTTCTCAAATGATCGCGTCCCGAAGCCTTCCATCTTCTCTATTATAGCACGATGTTTCGAAAGCTCAAAAATATCGGCATTTTCGTGAATGAGTCCCTCCGCGATCAGCTTCTCCAGCGTGGCCTCGGAAATGCCGTCGATCCCCAGAGCGTCCCGGCTGACAAAGTGCGCGAAAGAGAGGATCTTCTTGGCGGGGCAGTCCGGCTCTGTGCAGTAAAGCGTCTCCACGCCCTCTCCGGCGGCCGCGTCGGAGATCTCTTTCCGGATCTCTGTCCTTCCCCCGCAGACAGGACATTTTTCGGGAACGGGAAGTGTTCCGGATCTTGTCAGATTATCGGCGATCTGGGGAATGATCATATTTGCCTTATAGACCGTCACGCGGTCGCCGATCCCGAGCTGCAGCTCTTTCACGATGCTGACATTGTGAACACTCGCGCGGCTGACCGTCGTGCCTTCCAGTTCCACGGGATCGAAAATGGCCACCGGATTGATCCTTCCGGTCCTCGACGCGCTCCATTCCACCTCCCGGAGCGTTGTCTCCATGATCTCATCCTGCCATTTGAAGGCAAAGGCATTTCTCGGAAATTTCGCCGTCCGTCCGAGGGAAGCCCCGTAGGCGATATCGTCGTAAAGCGCGACCAGCCCGTCCGACGGGAAATCATTCGCTGCGATCTTATTTTCAAAACGGTCTACTGCCTGAGAAATACCGGCCCCGTCGACGATCTCATATTCCACGACGTCAAATCCCAGCGACGCGAGGAAGCGGAATTCTTCCGCGTGAGAATTTTCAAAATCCTTTCCCTCGGCACGGACAAGCGAGAATGCGTAGAAATATACATTTCGTTTCGCCGTGATGCTGCTGTCCAGCTGCCTTACCGAGCCGGAACAGAGATTGCGGGGATTCTTATAGGGACGCTCTCCCTCGGGAAGAGAGCTGTTGATCTTTTCAAAATCCGAATAGCGGATGACCGCCTCGCCCCGGAGCACCAGTTCTCCTGTAAAGGGGATCGTCAGCGGGACATTTTTAAACACTCTGACATTGGGAGTGATCACTTCGCCGACCGTCCCGTTTCCGCGGGTCACGCCCTTCTCCAACTTTCCGTCCCGGTAGGTCAGGACGATGGTGAGGCCGTCCATTTTCCAGGACAGGATCGTTTTCCGGTCGCCGGCAAAGGCTGCCAGTACGGAGCGGTCTTTGGTCTTGTCCAGGGAGAGCATGGGCTCCGCGTGTTCTTCTTTCGGAAGGGAATCGACGGATTCATATCCGACTTTTACAGTGGGGGAATCCGCCATGACGATTCCCGTCGCCTCTTCCAGCGAAACGAGCTCGTCGTACAGCCGGTCATATTCAAAATTGCTCATGATCTCACGGTCTTCCGCATAGTAAGCCCGCGCCGCTTCATTCAGCAGTCCGATCAGTTCCCTCATGCGTCCGTTTTCGACATTTGCCATTTTCTACTCCACTGTCATTCCGCAGGACTGTTTCAGCTCCCTGCATTCTTTTTCGGTGAGATGCCGCCATGTTCCCTCTTCAAGATCGCCCAGCACAAGATTCTGGATCCGCACCCTCTTCAGCGAGACCACCGAATATCCCAGTGCTCCGCACATGCGCCTGATCTGCCGGTTCAGTCCCTGTGTGAGAATGATGGAAAATTTCCTTTTTCCGGTTTTTCGGACCTTGCAGGGGCGGGTCACCGTATCCAGGATCGGCACTCCCTCACTCATTTTCCTAATAAAATCATCCGTTATGTCTCTGCCGACCTCACAGATATACTCCTTCTCGTGCCGGTTGTCCGCCTTCGCGAGGGTGTTGTTCAGTTCTCCGTCGTCGGTGAGGAGCATAAGTCCAGTAGAATCTTTGTCCAGTCTTCCTACATAGGTGATGAATCCGTCATATCCGACTGCTTTCAGAATATTGTCGGGATCGGAAGGCAGTCCGGTGCAGGCAATTCCCTTGGGTTTATTATAGATGATATATACGTTTTCTTTTTTTCTTTCCGCGAGGACGCCGTCCACATAGACGGAATCGCCGTCGGCTATATCCGTCCCCGGTTCCGCGCAGATCCTGTGTCCGTCTCTGACAACGGTCACTCTTCCTTCGGCGATCCGCCGGTCCGCCTCTCTTCTTGAGCAGATGCCGGCCTCGCTGATATACTTATTGATTCTCAAAGACCATCACCCTGATAAAAGAAAAGGGCGGATTCTTACGATCCGCCCACTCATTATCCGTTTATTCTAAAAATGTTGATCCGACATATCCGTCAAATCCGCCGCCCTGTATGTGGGTCCAGCCTTTCCCGCGTTCCCCGATGATCGTAACCTCAGTTCCCGCCGGTATCACGCCGATGGAGTTGTAGTTGTAACCGGCTCCGGCCCGTACATTGCAGTCCTGCAGGATCCTGGAAGTACCGCCCGCCGTATTCTCAGCGGTCTCCTCCGTACCTTCGGAAGCCTCTTCGCCGCCTGCCTGCTGCGCGCTTTCCGACGCTGTGCGCGCTGTGTCAAATTCCGTCTGGACCTGTGCGATCAGTGCCTGGATATCCGGATCCGTTCCCGCCTCGTTGAGATAGGCTTCTTCCTGTGCGGTAAGCTGTTCCGTCTTGATCACGAAAGAGCCCGAAGCATTCTTCGTGAGGAACATGGAGCTGAGTCCCGGCAGGACCTGAGTGGTTCCCTCTTCCAGATAGTGATAATACACATAGGCGATGCTGGAAGACGCATCCGGTCCCGGCTTCACATAGGTCTTTATATCCGAGTATGTGATCGGCACGCTGGTCGTGAGCTTCGCGGCGTCATCATCTGAAAGAAAATCGAGCGTATTTCTCAGTGCTGCGACATCCTGTTTCGACAGTGCGTCATAATACTGATTGATCAGTGCGACGACTTCCTGAGACGGATCCGCGTCGAGCATTCTCTCCTCTGCGGTTGCCGGCGCTGCTGACGGTGTCGTTTCCGGCATTTCAGACGGTTCCGCGATGGATGCGGTGGTCTCCTGCTCCGCATCGGAAGCCATGCTGCTTCTGCTTCTTAAAAAGCGGATCCCGAAGAACGCAAGAAGCGCGACCGCGAGAATTGCCAGGAGCAGAAGGATATAACGAAGATTGTCCGACAGCCATTCCCTGAAATTATTCATTTTTCCTCCCCTTATTTCCCCAAAAGGTTGATATGCGAAACACTCCCCATTCGTCCCGCACGATCAGTATTTCCCCGATTCCGCCGCTGCCCCCTTCGGCTGAGACGGAAAACACGACTGAAGGGAATCGAACCCCCGCACCTGGAACCGGAGTCCAGTGCTCTATCCACTGAGCTACAGTCGCATCTCACAGTACATTATAACGCCCCGTGATATTAAAAGATCCGTTTCCGAATCGGCACTAAGTATAGCATATTCTTTGGTAATAATCAACGAATCAATGAAAGATATTTTATACGTTTTTCCGTCTTTCACTGCCCTTTTCAGAAAAGAGCCGGACCCCCTGAAGGAGTCCGGCCGGATCTTTTTCATTTTCGGATACGTTATATCCTGCCTGATCAGATCATTATTTCGCTCACTGACTGACGCATTACGCCTCATTTGCGATCGCTGCCTGCGCTGCGGCAAGACGTGCGATCGGTACGCGGAACGGGCTGCAGGAGACATAGTCAAGACCGATCTTGTGGCAGAATTCCACGGAGGACGGATCGCCGCCGTGCTCGCCGCAGATACCGAAATGCAGGTTCGGATTGACCGGCTTCGCGAGGTCGATTGCCATCTTCATAAGTCTTCCTACGCCGTCCTGGTCGAGTTTCGCGAACGGGTCATTTTCGAAGATCTTCTCATCGTAGTAAGTGCCGAGGAACTTGTTGGCGTCGTCGCGGGAGAAGCCGTAGGTCATCTGGGTCAGGTCGTTGGTGCCAAAGCAGAAGAAGTCAGCTTCGAGCGCGATGCGCTCCGCACGGATGCATGCGCGCGGCACTTCGATCATGGTGCCGACGAGATAATCCAGTTTCTTTCCGGAAGCGGCGATCTCCGCATCCGCAACTTCCTTGACGATCTCACGGACGAAGTGCAGCTCTCTCTTACTGGAGGTAAGCGGGATCATGATCTCCGGAACGATCTTCCATGCCGGGTGGCGTTTCTGAACATTCAGCGCAGCGCGGATCACGGCTTTGGTCTGCATCTTCGTGATCTCCGGGAAAGTAACCGCAAGACGGAGTCCTCTGTGGCCCATCATCGGGTTGAATTCATGAAGCGAATTGATCATCGCCTTGACTTCTTCCACCGGTTTATTCTTAATAAGAGCGAGCTTCGCGATATCCATCTCATCCGTCGGAACGAATTCATGCAAAGGCGGATCCAGGAAGCGGATGGTGACCGGGCTGCCTTTCAGAGCCTCGAACAGCTGCTCGAAGTCTCCCTGCTGATACGGCAGGATCTTCTCAAGGGCTGCTTCTCTTTCTTCCGTCGTCTCGGAGACGATCATCTCACGGAACGCCTCGATTCTCTCAGGATCAAAGAACATATGCTCTGTGCGGCAAAGGCCGATGCCTTCCGCGCCGAGCTCTTTCGCGCGTTTCGCGTCTTCCGGTGTATCGGCGTTGGTGCGGATCTTCAGGGTTCTGTACTTGTCGGCCCAGGTCATGATCCTCTCAAATTCACCCGCGATCGAAGCATCGACTGTCGGGATGACGCCTTCGTATACATTGCCGGTCGTTCCGTCGATGGAGATGTAATCGCCCTCGTGGATCTCTTTGCCGCCGAGGGTGAAGCGCTTGTTGGCCTCATCCATGACGATGTCGCCGCATCCGGAAACGCAGCACTCGCCCATGCCGCGGGCAACAACTGCCGCGTGGGAGGTCATGCCGCCGCGGACCGTAAGGATACCTTCCGCGGACTTCATGCCGGTAATATCTTCCGGGGATGTCTCAAGGCGGACAAGGATGACCTTCTCGCCGCGCTCGAACCATTCCACCGCATCTTCCGCCGTGAAGACGACTTTACCGCAGGCAGCGCCAGGAGACGCGCCGAGGCCTTTTCCGAGAGGCGTAGCGCTCTTGATGGCCTTCTGGTCGAACTGCGGGTGCAGAAGCGTGTCGAGGTTTCTCGGGTCGATCATCGCAACCGCTTCTTTTTCGGTACGCATGCCCTCATCGACGAGGTCGCAGGCGATCTTCAGAGCCGCCTGAGCCGTGCGCTTGCCGTTTCTTGTCTGCAGCATGTAGAGTTTGCCCTTTTCAACCGTAAACTCCATATCCTGCATGTCGCGGTAGTGCTGTTCGAGGAGCTGGCAGACATTTTTGAACTGCGCGAAAGCTTCCGGGAACTTCTCTTCCATTTCGGTGATGTGCATCGGTGTACGGACGCCGGCGACGACGTCTTCGCCCTGCGCGTTGGTCAGGAATTCGCCGAAAAGTCCTTTGGCGCCGGTAGCCGGGTCACGCGTGAAAGCGACGCCGGTTCCGCAGTCATCGCCCATATTGCCGAAGGCCATGGACTGCACGTTGACAGCGGTGCCCCAGGAATACGGAATATCGTTATCGCGTCTGTAGACGTTGGCTCTCGGGTTGTCCCAGGAGCGGAAAACGGCTTTGATCGCGCCCATGAGCTGGACCTTCGGATCATCCGGGAACTCTTCGCCGATCTTGGCTTTATATTCTTCCTTGAACTGATAGGCGAGTTCCTTGAGATCTTCCGCCGTCAGCTCCACGTCCTGCTTGACGCCCTTTTTCTCTTTCATCTCATCGATGAGAGTCTCAAAATACTTTTTGCCGACTTCCATGACGACATCCGAATACATCTGGATGAAACGTCTGTAGCAGTCCCATGCCCAGCGCGGGTTGTTCGACTTCTTTGCGATGATCTCGACAACTTCCTCGTTGAGGCCGAGGTTCAGGATCGTGTCCATCATGCCCGGCATGGAAGCGCGGGCGCCGGAACGTACGGAAACAAGGAGCGGATTCTCCTTATCCCCGAATTTCTTTCCCGTGATCTCCTCCATTTTGAGGATATATTCTTCAATCTGGCCGCGGATCTCATCATTGATCTCACGTCCGTCTTCGTAGTACTGTGTGCAGGCTTCTGTCGTGATCGTGAATCCCTGCGGAACAGGAAGACCGATGTTTGTCATTTCAGCAAGGTTTGCGCCTTTGCCGCCGAGAAGGTTGCGCATGTCAGCGTTGCCCTCGCTGAAAAGGTATACCCATTTTCTTGCCATTTTTTCCCTCCTATTTTGATCTGTTAACTGTTTCAAGAATGCCACGTGAACTTCTGTTTGTAAAGAAAGTTCTCACCGTTTTATCACAAGATTTTGTTGTTGTCTTATAACAAATGTTAATAATAAAGACAATATCCAATAAATCGTTCAGTCTCTTTCCGAAAATCCGATCGCTCAGAATTCCATCTTCTTCGCGACATAGGCGCGGAGCTCGTCGATCGGGATGCGGACCTGCTCCATGGTATCGCGGTCGCGGACCGTGACGCAGTGATCATTTTCCGAATCAAAGTCATAGGTCACGCAGAGCGGCGTTCCGATCTCGTCCTGTCTGCGGTAGCGCTTGCCGATATTGCCGCGGTCGTCGTATTCGCAGTTCCAGTCCTTAGAGAGCTCTGCATAGATCTTCTCCGCCGGTTCCGCAAGTTTCTTGGAGAGCGGAAGCACGCCGACTTTGACCGGAGCGAGGGCCGGGTGGAAATGCATAACCGTGCGGACGTCATTCTTCTCCGCGTCGAGGACTTCCTGATCATAAGCGGCGCAGAGGAACGCGAGCACCATGCGGTCGGCGCCGAGCGACGGCTCAATGACATAAGGAATGTACTTTTCGCCGATCTCGTCATCGAAATAGGAAAGATCTTCGCCGGATACTTCCTGATGGCGGCCGAGGTCATAATCCGTGCGGTCCGCAATGCCCCAGAGTTCGCCCCATCCGAACGGGAACAGGAACTCGACGTCCGTCGTCGCGCGGCTGTAGAAGGAGAGTTCTTCTTTGTCATGGTCGCGGAAACGGAGCTCTTCTTCCTTAAGTCCCAGGGAGAACAGCCATTTGCGGCAGAAATCCTTCCAGTACGCGAACCACTCGAGATCGGTGTTCGGCTTGCAGAAGAATTCCAGTTCCATCTGCTCGAATTCTCTTGTACGGAAAGTAAAGTTGCCCGGCGTGATCTCATTGCGGAAGGATTTTCCGATCTGTCCGATGCCGAACGGGACTTTCTTTCTCGATGTGCGCTGTACATTTTTGAAATTGACAAAAATGCCCTGCGCGGTCTCCGGGCGGAGGTAGACGGTATTTTTCGCATCTTCCGTGACGCCCTGGAAGGTCTTGAACATGAGGTTGAATTGGCGGATATCCGTGAAATCATGCGCGCCGCAGGACGGGCACGGGATCTTGTGGTCATCCACGAACTGTTTCATCTGTTCGTTGCTCCAGCCGTCGACGGAGCTGTCCAGCGTGATGCCGTTTTCCGAGCAGAAATCCTCGATCAGCTTGTCGGCGCGGAAACGCTCGTGGCAGCTGCGGCAGTCCATAAGCGGATCCGAGAAGGAGCCGAGATGTCCGGAAGCGACCCAGGTCTGCGGGTTCATGAGGATCGCGCAGTCCACGCCGACATTATACGGGCTCTCCTGGATGAATTTCTTCCACCATGCCTTCTTGACGTTATTTTTAAGTTCTACGCCGAGATTGCCGTAATCCCAGGTATTTGCAAGTCCTCCGTAGATCTCCGAACCCGGATAGATAAATCCGCGGGATTTGGCGAGGGCGATGATCTGCTCCATTGTCTTTTCCATACTTTCTGACTCCTATCTTTCTTATTTGCTGCTTTCACAAAGATGTAAAGCGGTTTTCTATTATTAATCTGCTTTCAAAAACATTTCTGTTTTAAAGTCTGCTTTCAAAAAGCATTATTTCTTATATACGATATAAGCGGTCTGCGGGAGCTCCCCTTCGCCCGGATCCGCGTTGGTCCGGACCGAGCCGTCCTCATCGATCACGACGTTGCTGCTGATATAGGCCGGCGTTCCCTTATGCAGGACAAGAACGTTCTCTTTCACCGCCACGATCCGCCATCTGGCTTCTCCTTCTTTTTCCTGCGTTCCGAGTTTTCTGAGCGTCACGCTCTTCGTTCCGTCAGGACTTTTCAGGGTCGTGCCGCCCTCAAGGTCAAGGGATTCCAGCCCGTCCTGCACCGTGCCGTAATAAAGATCCTGGTGATTAAATTCCCTGTAATCTTCATAGGACCGGTAGCGCATGGTGAGGTGGGCGATCCCTTCTTTTGAAGTGACGCCGACGAAACGGATCCTGGTGCTGCCGGCTGCTTCGTTGTATGCTTTGACCGACGCTTTCGCTTCTTCCTCAAAAAGGGTCAAATTATACTGTTCTTTCGGAAATTCCGCAAATGAATCCGCGATGATCGTCCCGTTGGATCTGATCTCGATCCGGTTTTCTTCCGCAGAAGAACTGCCGCAGGACGTCATAAGACCGGCGGACAGGATCAGGAAAAGGATAAATAATGCAGTTCCGCAGAAGCGTTTCAAAGTAACCATGATTTTCATCCCTAAGATTATAACGGCTTCACAGATCGCCGTCAATCGTTCTGAGCACGAAAAGCGTGCGGAAACGGTCCCCTGTGATCTCGGTCAGACGCTTCGATATAAAGCCGGTAAAATCCTTCATGGCTTTCTCCGAAAGGTTGAAGGAATAAAGCTTGGCATAGGATGCGTGCATCGCGAAATCGAGGGCGTAATGCGCCGCCGGATCGACGGTTCCTTCCTCCGGCATGGCAATATCGCCGTTGATCGAGAGCATTCTGCACTCATAGACCGCCTTGATCAGGGAAATGGGGATCTTCTCTCTCAGGACCGCCCGGAGAGTGACGAACAGGAGTTTGACCATGTCCGAAGCTTCCAGGTTTTCCTGGCCGTAAAATGAAGCCAGCTCCAGAAAATAATAACAGTAATAGGCGCCGGGATACAGCTTTGCGATCGCGTCAAAGCTGATCACATCGGAGACGCCCGCCAGCGTATAGGCGGATCTCCCCTCATACAGGGAAAATGTCCCGTAGGCGAATGTATTGCAGGCCGCCATGTACTGACTGCCCTGCCTGCGGACGCCCCTCGCGAAAACGGTGATCTTTCCGAGCTGCGCCGTAAGGACCGTAAGCCTTTTATTGTATTCGGAGTCGGGATCCGCGCGGAGCACAAATCCTGTCGCCTCGATGGTCTCTCTCATTTCCGGTCATCCTGTACATCTGCCGGTCCGGTGCGAAGCACTCAGATCTCCCGGCGGTCATACCCGAAATTCCTGACCTGTGTCAGTGAATCCCGCCAGTTGTTCCTGACTTTGACAAACAGTTTCAGATAAACTCTGTGGCCGAGCATCTTTTCGATCTCGTAGCGGGCGTTGGTCCCGATCTTCCGGAGCATCGCGCCGCCTTTTCCGATCACGATCGATTTATGGCTCTCCCGCTCGCAGATGATGGTGGCTTCGATCTCGGTGATCGTTTCCTTATTCCCGTCTTTTCCGGTCTTTTCCCGGTCCGTCATGGTGTCGATCACCACAGCGAGGCCGTGCGGGACTTCCTTGTCCAGCGCGTGAAGCGCTTTCTCACGGATCATTTCCGCCGTGATCTGTCTCTCCGTCTGGTCGGTCACCGCGTCTTCATCGTAGTACATGGGCCCGTAGGGAAGGTAGCGGAAAATCGTATCCGTCACCTCCCGGACCCCTTTTCCCCGAAGAGCGCTGATCGGAATGATTTCCGCAAAATCCATAAGAGAGCGGAAAGAATCGATGATCGCGAGGATCTGCTCCTTCGGAATGGTGTCCACCTTGTTGATGATCAGAATGACGGGGGCGTCCGAGCGGGACAGCAGTCCGGCGATCTTTTTATCCTCTTCTCCGATATAGGAGGAAGGCTCGATGAGCCACAGGATCGCGTCGCTGTCGTGCAGCGCGCCTTTTGCGGCGGCCATCATATATTCGCCGAGTTTATTTTTTGTCTGGCCGATCATGCCGGGAGTGTCCACGAAGACGATCTGCCCCTCTTCCGCCGTATAGATCGCGCGGATCCTGTTCCGCGTCGTCTGCGGCTTATTGCTTGTGATCGCGACCTTCTGGCCCGCGATGGCATTGAGCAGAGTCGATTTGCCGACATTCGGCCGGCCGATGATCGAGACAAACCCTGATTTTTTCATCTCTTCCATAATCATTTACCTCGCAGTTAGAGCAGGGTCTTCACAGCGCCGAAGATCGTTTCTTCTTTGTGGAGGACCGCCTCGCTGCCGACGGCGCAGAAAGCGTCTTCCCGGATCAGCGATCTCACTAAAGGCGCGGTCTTCCGGATATCTTCTTCCGTCGCCCGGAGGATCTCCTCCCTCTCCGACTGGATCTCTTCCTGTGTCGTGCCGCTCATATACGCCCGCATCGATACGGCGCCGAACAGGGACGCGGTGAGCGGAGTATCCAGAGAACTGATGGTTCCGATAATATATTTTTCCATCTCTTCCGGGTCCGCCTCAAAGGTCTCGATGTACTCCGGCAGTTCCCGGAATACCGAGAGCGTCCTGGAAAGATGGGGATCCCGGTAGGACATGAAGGACCCGCACCCGTTTCTCGCAAAGGAAGCGCCGCAGCCGTAGGCGTTTCCGTCCACGCGGATCCGGTCCCACAGATATCCGTAATTCAGGATATGCCGCAGTACATGCAGGATACCGCTGAACCGGAACCCGGCTTTCCGGAAATCACCGGCGAGCGCGACGTGCTGTACCTGTCCGCCGGTAATAAATCCTTCCTTGAGGATCCCAATGGGGTTGAGACGAACAGGCGGTGTCTTATCCTGCGAATCCGCCGATGATGGCTTTCTGTTTCCTTCCGCGAGAGCGTCGATCAGTTTTGCGAATGCATTTTCCATATCGGAAATGCCTTCTTCCTCACAGGTAAAACTGATCGTCAGGTTTTCCGGCCGGAAAAGGTCGTCCGCGGTGCTGCGGAGTTCCCGGGAAAGTTCATCTTTTCTCTCATCAAAATGCGTATAGAGATCATCCAGCTCCCGGTAAAACCGGATCCCGTTCACTGCGTCCTGAAAAGCACTCTCCCCGTTTTCATAGGCGAGCGCCCTGATGACCGCCGTGGAATGCCCCGACTGCGTGAGGACCATCTGCTGATGGGAGTGAAGCTCCGCAAGGATCTCCCGGATCCTCTTTTCGTCGTTAAAGCGGGACTCCGTCAGGATCTCGGCAAAGCAGGCGTTCAGGAAATCACTGTCGCCGTACAGCGCCCTGCCCCGCAGCGTAAAATAAGGCCGGTAGGACGAGCGGTCTTCCGGATCGGAAAATGAAGTGATTCCGCAGGCAATGCCGCCTGTTCTCGCGTTGATCGCATTGATGAGTCCTGTATAAGTGTGATGTTCCGTGTCCACATTGAGGAGCACGGACCGCAGGATCGCCAGATAAAGGAGCCTGTCATCAGAAATACCGTCCGCTCTGAAAAGAAGCTGGGAATACCCGATCCCCCGGGAATCCGCCTCATGGCGGACAGCCTCCGCTTCCGCGCTCTTTCCGGCAATTTTACAGGGAAGATTGGACAGGATCATCGCCTTCCGGTCAAGATCGGAAATGTGAAGGACCGGCAGTGTCGCGAGGGCTTCTTCCGTCTCGTCCGCTTCCTGGAATTCGCGGAGGGCATATGTTTCCCGGACGATCTCCTCGATCTCCTCTTCGGACATCGCGGCTTCACGCATCTGCAGTTCTTCTGCCGTTTTTCTGTCTTTTTCCTCCTGCAGGCCCTTTTCCGGATACAGGATCACATCCGAGCGGAACCGGTTCTCGAGGAACTTTACGCGCACAAGGTCCTCAAAGTACCCGTCCTTTGCCGCGGCGTGTCTTCGGAGTTCCTCAAAAGAGGCGAGCTGACGGAGAGAATCAAAAGCCGCCCTGTCGTCATAGAGCCAGCTGTCCATCATATCGATGCCGTAAATAAGGCCTTTCGGCCACGTGGCGTAATCCGCCTCCCGGAACTGGAATTCCAGCGAGCCGATCCCCGCCATCAGGGCTTCCTGATCGATCCCTTCGGAAACGGTTCTCTCAAGGGCTTCCGTCACGATATTGCAGAAGCGTTCATAATCTTCTTTTTCCGCATTTTTGGCTATAACGGAAAAATAGGGCTGCGCGATGCCGTCGCTGAAGGATCCGTAAACTTCATCACCGATCCCGGCGTCCAGGACCGCTTTTCTCACCGGAGAACCCGGCATGGAGAAGAGCGCGTAGTCCAGAATATCCATTGCGATCTGCGCCGTGAGATCTCCCCGGTCGCCGGTCACAAAATTCATCGAAAGGTAACTTTTGCCCTCTTCCGTCTCATCCGAGGCAATGGGATAAGCTGTGCAGTCCTTCACGGGCTCCGCGAAAGGCTTCTGAGACGGTATTTCGGAATCGATCTCCGCACAGGTATACTCTTTCAGATACTGCTCATCGAGATAAGTCAGGGTCTCTTCTATGTCGAAATCCCCATAGAAATAGAGATAGCTGTTGGAGGGATGATAGTATTTTCTGTGGAAGTCGAGAAAGGCCTCGTATGTCAGCTCCGGAATATGATCCGGATCTCCTCCCGATTCCTCCGCGTAGGGAGTATCAGGGAAAAGGGTGAGAAATACTCTTCTGTCCAGGATCTCTTCCGGGGAGGAATAGGCCCCTTTCATCTCATTATATACAACACCGCTCAGAGTAAGGGGATCGTCAGCGTCTTCCAGACGGAAGCTCCAGCCCTCCTGGCGGAAAATATTCTGTTCTTTATAAATATTGGGGTGAAAAACCGCATCGAGATAGACGTCGGTAAGATTGCGGAAATCACGGTCATTGGTGCTGGCCACCGGAAACATGGTCTTGTCCGGGTAGGTCGTCGCGTTCAGATAAGTATTCATGGAGCCCTTCAGAAGTTCTATAAAGGGATCCCTGAGCGGATATTTTTCCGATCCGCACAGAACAGTGTGCTCGATGATATGAGCCGCTCCTGTGGAATCATAGGGCGGCGTGCGGAATGCGATATAGAATACTTTGTTGCGGTCGCTGCAGGGGATCATGGCGATCCTTGCGCCGCTTTTTCTGTGCCGGAGCAGGATTCCCCGGGCGTGGATGTCGGGAAGGTCTTCCCGGCTGATCACCTCATAGGACGGGTGGATCGAATTTTCTGTCAAACTGCGTTTCTCCTTGCGTTGAAAGACCTGCACTGCCACTGGCAGTGCAGGACTTGTTTAGTAAAAAGTGATTATTCCGTTAGCGGATTACTCCTCGGCACTTGCCTTGTAGAGATCGATCAGGCGGTTCAGGTATTCCCATCTTGCCTTACTCTCTGCTTCGTTCTTCGCGAAGAGTTTCTTAGCGCGTTCCGGATTCGCTCTCATCAGAGAATTGTAACGGACTTCGCCGTTCAGGAATTCCTGATAATCGCCCTTCGGAGCCTTGGAGTCAAGGATGAACGCATCCTTTCCTTCCGCCGCGAGCGCCGGGTTGTAACGGAAGTTGTTCCAGTAACCGGTCTCGACTGCGAGAGCTTCCTCGGTCATGGCCTTGCTCATGCCCTTCTTGATGCCGTGGTTGATGCACGGAGCATACGCGATGATGAGCGACGGGCCCGGATAAGCTTCCGCTTCCGCGATCGCCTTGACAGCCTGATTGAAGTCAGCGCCCATAGCGATCTGTGCAACATAGACGTAGCCGTAAGTCATAGCCATGCCGGCCAGATCTTTCTGCTTGGTCTCCTTACCGGCTGCAGCGAACTGCGCGACAGCACCGGTCGGGGTAGCCTTGGAGGACTGTCCGCCTGTGTTGGAGTAAACTTCGGTATTGAATACCATGACGTTGATGTCTCTGCCGCTGGCAAGAACATGGTCGACACCGCCGTAGCCGATATCGAATGCCCAGCCGTCGCCGCCGAAGATCCACTGGCTCTTCTTGGCCAGGAAGTCTTTCTGAGCGAGGATCTCTTTGCCTGCCTCACAGCCGCACTCTTCAAGAGCCGCGATGAGCTTGTCGGTAGCCGGTCCGTTCTCTACGCCGCTTCCGAAGGTAGCAAGCCATTCTTTCGCAGCTTCCTGAGCAACGCCTTCTTTTTCGGCGATTGCTTCGACTTTGGTCTTGAGGCCGTCACGGATCGCTTTCTGGGCGAGGAGCATGCCGTAACCGAATTCAGCGGCATCTTCAAACAGGGAGTTGTCCCATGCCGGGCCTCGGCCCTTGCTGTTCATGGTGTACGGTGTGGACGGTGAGCTGTTGCCCCAGATGGAGGAGCAGCCTGTCGCGTTCGCGATGTACATTCTGTCGCCGAACATCTGTGTGATGAGCTTCGCGTACGGTGTCTCGCCGCAGCCCGCGCATGCGCCCGAGAACTCGAGGAGCGGTTTGCGGTACTGGGAACCCTTGACGGAGTTCAGTTTAAATTTCGCGACGACATCTTCCTTCTCGGAGGTGGTGACGAGGTAGTCGAACTTCTTCTGCGCAGCGGCGCTGTTCGCTTCCGCGTTGACCATTTCGAGAGCCTTCGCGCCCTTCTTGCCCGGGCAGACATTTGCGCAGGAACCGCAGCCGGTGCAGTCATATGCGGAAATGCCGATGGTGAACTTGTATTCAGCCATGCCGGTGAACGGAAGGAGTGTGCTGCCTTCTGCTTCTGCCTTGGCGGCTTCTTCTTCGGTCAGCGCATAGGTGCGGATAACAGCGTGCGGGCATACGAAGGAGCAGCGGCCGCACTGGATGCAGTTTTCCGGTACCCAGTTCGGGATGTTGACAGCGATGCCGCGTTTCTCAAATGCGGACGTGCCGGACGGCGTGGAACCGTCGACATAATCCTTGAATGCGGAGACAGGCAGGTCATTGCCGGTCTGGGAATTGACGGCAGCCTGAACGCCGTTTACGAACGCCAGCTGATCCGCTGTTCCGTTTGTGGCTTTCTTGAAGGAAAGTCCTTCGTCTTCCGCGTTCTTCCAGCTTTCCGGAACCTTGATCTCAACGATCTGCTTCGCGCCTTCGTCGATCGCCGCCCAGTTCTTCTGGACAACATCATCGCCCTTGCGGCCGTAGGTTGCCTTCGCGGCAGCTTTCATGAGGTCGATCGCCTGCTCTTCCGGAATGATGTTCGCAAGTTTGAAGAATGCGGACTGCAGGATCGTGTTGATTCTTGTCGGGCCCATGCCGGTAGCGATACCGATCTTGACGCCGTCGATGGTGTAGAACTTGATGTTGTGGTCAGCGATATATTTCTTGACCTGACCCGGCAGATGCTCTTCGAGTTCTTCCGGACTCCATGCGCAGTTCAGAAGGAAGGTGCCGCCGTCTACCAGTTCCTGGACCATGTTGTACTTGCGTACATAGGACGGATTGTGGCAGGCAACAAAGTTCGCCGTCTTGATGAGGTAGGTCGACTTGATCGGCTTTTTGCCGAAGCGGAGGTGGGACATGGTCACGCCGCCGGACTTCTTGGAGTCATAGTCGAAATATGCCTGTGCATACATATCGGTGTTGTCGCCGATGATCTTGATGGAGTTCTTGTTCGCGCCGACTGTTCCGTCTGCGCCAAGGCCCCAGAATTTGCAGTTGATGGTGCCTTCCGGAGTGGTGACGAGCGGAGCGCCCACCGGCAGGGAAAGTCCGGTAACATCATCTTCGATGCCTACGGTGAAGCCGTTCTTT
Source organism: Lachnospiraceae bacterium (assembly GCA_015057835.1). Taxonomy (GTDB): domain Bacteria; phylum Bacillota; class Clostridia; order Lachnospirales; family Lachnospiraceae; genus Chordicoccus. Next base: position 8,740 of record SVDL01000010.1, on the reverse strand, counting down.
TCGGTATTTTCGAAAACAGCAACGATGCAGGCCGGAGTGGTGTCCTTGGAACCGAGGCCATAGCGGCCGCCGAGGATCTTCACGCCGTCGAACTTGGAGCCCTTAAGAGCTGCGACGACATCGAGGTAAAGCGGTTCGCCGTTAGAGCCCGGCTCTTTCGTGCGGTCCATGACGTTGATGACCTTGACGGTCTCCGGGATCGCTTCGATGAGAGCTTTGTTCGAGAACGGACGATACAGGCGGACTTTTACGACACCGACTTTTTCGCCCTTGGAGAGGAGGTAATCGATGGTCTCTTCGATCGTATCGCATACGGAACCCATCGCGATGATGACTTTTTCAGCATCCGGAGCGCCGTAGTAGTTGAAGAGCTTATAGTCTGTGCCGATCTTGGCATTGACTTTGTCCATGTATTCCTGAACGATCGCCGGCATAGCGTCATAAGCGCTGTTGCAGGCTTCACGTGCCTGGAAGAAGATATCCGGGTTCTGAGCGGAACCGCGCTGGCACGGATGATTCGGATTCAGGGCGTGGTCACGGAAACGCTGGATCGCTTCCGGATCGCTCATTTCCTTCAGATCTTCGTAATCCCATGTCTCGATCTTCTGGATCTCGTGGGAGGTACGGAAACCGTCAAAGAAGTTGATGAACGGAAGGGAACCCTTCATAGCGGCAAGGTGCGCTACCGGAGTCAGGTCCATGACTTCCTGTACGGAAGATTCGCAGAGCATGCAGCAGCCTGTCTGACGGCATGCATACACGTCGGAGTGATCGCCGAAAATGCTCAGTGCGTGAGAAGCAATCGCGCGGGCGGATACATCAAATACGCCCGGAAGCATTTCACCGGCAACCTTATAGAGGTTCGGGATCATAAGAAGAAGACCCTGGGAAGCCGTGAATGTTGTTGTGAGCGCGCCTGCTGCCAGAGATCCGTGTACAGCACCGGCTGCACCTGCCTCAGACTGCATCTCGGTGACCTGGACTTCCTGACCGAAGATGTTCTTTCTTCCTTCAGTTGCCCATTCGTCAACATGCTCAGGCATGACCGACGACGGCGTGATGGGATAGATCGTAGCGACTTCTGTAAATGCATAGGAAGCATGTGCAGCAGCTTCGTTACCATCCATGGTTAACATTTTTCTCGCCATACTAATTCCTCCTTAAAATATATATGCATTGGCTTTTTATACACATATGCGTTCATATTATAACATCAGAAGATACCCCCTGTCCATGAGGTAAGGGGTATCTTTTTCAAAACATGTATACAAAATTCAAGCAGAAACAAGTAATGCTCAGTCGTCCTCCTCCTGGTCCTCCGTCGTGTGGTAGACCTGACGTTTTCTGGCCATCTCATCGCTTGCGAGATAATCGTCATAACTGCCGAGCTTGTCGATGATCGTTCCGTCATCGAGGAACTCTATGATGCGGTTCGCGGTGGTCTCGACGACCTGATGGTCGTGGGTCGTGAAGAGAATGACGCCCGGGAACTTGATCATGCCGTTGTTGAGCGCCGTGATGGCTTCCATGTCGAGGTGGTTTGTCGGCTCGTCCATGATCAGCACGTTCGCGCCGGAGATCATCATCTTGGACAGGAGGCATCTCACTTTCTCGCCGCCGGACAGGACTTTGACCTTTTTCACGCCGTCCTCACCCGCAAAAAGCATTCTCCCGAGGAAACCGCGGACATACGTCGCGTCCTTGATCTCCGAGTACTGGGTCAGCCAGTCGGCGATGGTGAGGTCGCTGTCGAACTCGTGGGTCGAGTCCTTCGGGAAATACGCGTTGGAAGTCGTGATGCCCCACTTGTAATAGCCCTCATCCGGCTCCATTTCTCCGGAGATGATCTGGAAGAGAACGGTCTTGGCTCTCTCATTGCCTCCGACGAAAGCGACTTTATCGGTCCGGTTAATGGTGAACTCCAGGTTCTTGAAAATCACTTCCCCGTCGATGGTCTTGGACATATTGTGGATCTCGAGAACGTCATTTCCGATGGAGCGGTTCGGCTTGAAGTCGATATACGGATATTTCCGGGAGGACGGCACCATGGTGTCGACTTCGATCTTTTCGAGCGCTCTCTTACGGGAAGTCGCCTGCTTTGACTTGGAGGCGTTGGCCGAGAACCGGGCGATGAATTCCTTCAGTTCCTTGATCTTCTCTTCTTTTTTCTTGGATTCTTCCTTCATCTGCTTCTGCAGCAGCTGGCTGGACTGGAACCAGAAATCATAGTTGCCCGCGAACAGGGTGATCTTGCCGTAATCGATATCCGCGGTGTACGTACAGACCTTATTGAGAAAATAGCGGTCATGGGAAACGACGATGACCGTGTTCTCAAAATTGATCAGGAACTCCTCGAGCCATGCGATCGCGTCCATGTCAAGATGGTTGGTGGGCTCATCGAGAAGAAGAACGTCCGGGGATCCGAAGAGCGCCTGCGCGAGGAGAACTTTGACTTTGCGGCTGCCGTCAAGTTCCGCCATCGGCGTATAATGATACTCCTCTTCCACGCCGAGACCGTTGAGAAGGCTTTCCGCATTTGCGTCCGCCTCCCATCCGTCCATCTCGGCAAATTCCGCCTCGAGTTCCGCGGCTTTCATGCCGTCTTCCTCGGTGAAATCCTCCTTCATGTAGATCGCGTCTTTTTCCTGCATCACTTCGTACAGGCGGCGGTTCCCCATGATCACGGTATCTTTCACCGTGTAGTCATCGTATTTGAAGTGGTCCTGTTCGAGGAAGGAAATGCGGTCGCCGTCGCTCACGGTGATCGTCCCCTTCGTGGTATCGAGCTGTCCCGCCAGAATTTTCAGGAAGGTCGATTTTCCCGCTCCGTTGGCTCCGATGAGACCGTAACAGTTGCCGTTTACGAATTTAATATTGACATCTTCAAACAGTGCTTTTTTTCCGACGCGGTAGGTTACATTATTTGCTGCAATCATAGCGTTCCATTTATCTCCTGTATTCTTGATTTGCGGTCAGCGGATCCGATCTTTCTGTTTTATGTTTCCCGGTCAGCTGTTTTATTTACGCCCCGGGCGGCGGCTCAGATACTGTAGTCTCCCTCTCTTACGAGGGCATCCTCCACAAGGTCTTCCAGCGTGAAGGAATCAACATATTCATTAACTGTTTTCGAGAGTCCTTCCCAGAAGCGCACCGTACTGCAGATCTCCGCCCTCGGGCAGTCATATCCGTCCGCGAGACAGGTGACCACTTCGAGCGGTCCCTCCATGACGCGCAGAATATCTCCTACCACGTACTCGGACGGTTTCCGGGAGAGTCGGTAGCCTCCGCTCGCGCCTCTTAAGCTCTGTACATAGCCCGCTTTCGCGAGCGGGGAAATGATCTGTTCCATGTACTTCAGCGTAATTCCCTGTCTCGCGGCGACTTCTTTCAGCGGGACCAGCTCTCCGGCCCCGTGCATTGCGAGATCCACCATGACCCTGAGCGCGTATCTGCCTTTTGTTGAGATCTTCATGCCTTTCCACCTGCCTTACGATTTTCTGGCTATGATCTGCTCTTCCTTTACTTCATCGGAGTTCAGCACGATATAGTCAAACTGCGAAATACCATATCTCGTCCCTGCCTGTACAATGCAGTACTCTTCGTTCTTATCGAGGATAATGATCTTGCGGAACACGGCGTATCCCTTGTTGGTGCAGTAAACGCCTTCCAGCGTGTCCGTATTTCTCACGATATACCGCTCACCGTCGGAATTTCTGGTCACGATCACGTCTCCGGACTGGAAATCCGTGCTGTCTATATAATATTTTCCGTCTTTGTGCTCATATAGGGTCGTGCTGACGAATTCCGAGGAAGCTGTCCCGTCGCTGTTCCTGACCTCTTTCATGAAGCCGATCGTCGTATCCCCGTCCTCGCTGCTCTCCGTCGCGAAGCTCTCCGGTATCGTATAGAATTCTTTGGAGACGATCGAGGAAATGGGGATCTTGAGACCCGTCTGGGTATTGGTGACGAGTTCGATATCGACGTACCGGTCCCCTACATAGCGGATCATTCCGTCATTGAAATCCAGCTTGCCGAAATAGGATCCGTCCTCCATCGGAAGGATCGTAAAATCCGCCATCTGCGTCACGTTATCCTTCAGGAATTTGACGCGGATCCTCCGGATGCCGTCGAGTCTTACGATCTGGAGGGACGTCAGCGGAATGATGACGGACCACTGTTCACTGTCGATCATCTTGCAGACTGCGTCTCCCGCGGCGATCTTTTCGCCGGTCCGCAGGTCCGTCTGCCGGTAATTCTTCTTGTCGAGATCCTCCGGCGTCATGTCTTCCGCCTCAAAGGACTCATACCCGTCCAGAGAATAAACGACGATGCCGTCCCGGGGAGCGGCGGTGATAGTCTCCGTACCCAGCGTGTAGGTGCCTTTCGAGCGGAGCGCCTGGATCTGCATCTCATCGGACAGGATCGGCGTGTCCGACACGATCTTTCCGGTGACGTCGTACTTCAGCGAGTAGACGTCGCTGTAATCATTGCTCTCATAGTTCAGGGAGAAATTGCGGATGGTCTCATAGACGCTCTTTTTCGCGAGCTCCGAGATCCCCTCGCCTTCCGTCTCGCTCCGCTGCGGTCCGATCCCGAACAGCATGCCGGATTTCCGGACCCTCGTATTTCCCTGGGCGTAATAGGTGACAAATCCGGACGTGTCCGTCGTGACGATCTGTTCGCTGCGGAGGGCAAGCCCCGTATAGGTCGTATTTCTGGAGAGAGGCCCGGACGTGACCTGATAGTAGGAAATATGCGTTCTTGTCAGGAACAGGATCAGACTGACGAGAATATAGAGAAGAATGGCAGCAAAAACAACGGTTCCCACGTTCAGTGAGAACACTCCGTGGGCCGTGCGCTGAGCGGCTCCCGCCCTGATTCTTTTTTCCGTGTTTTTACTTGCCAAGCTGTCTGTTCCCTCTTCCGCCGCACATCAGAGCGGCGCGCTGTCTTTCCTGCTGTCTCTCCTATGAAAAGGACTGCCGCTCGTTGCCGCGCGGCAGCCCTTCAGTATGTTTCCGTTATGCTTTCCGCGAACCTCAAAGTTCGACCAGAACGCGTTTGCGAAGTTCCTCGCTGAGCGTGTCAGCGCCCGAGGAGAAGCTGATATTGATGTCGATTCCGAACATCTCTCCGATGGAGTTCAGCTGCAAAAGGGCCGGCTCCGCATTGTCAGCCGTGAGTTTGGCGCAGTCAAGGAACCCGTCAAGATAAAGCTGTTCAAGATCATGATCCTGTGAAATAATGCCGCACACGAATCCGATAAACTCGTCGCTGTTTTTGATCGGATAACGGGAAACGTCAATGAGACGGATCCTGTTGCTCAGGTCGTACATATGCTTGGAATTTCTGTCCAGATATACGATGCTTCCTTTTGCTTCCGTAACAGCCTTGTTGGCCATTTCATGTATTACTTTTGTCTTGCCTTTGCCTTTTTCGCCAATAATCAAATGAAGCATAGCTTGCGTCCTCCTTCGGCGTTCTGCCGTAAAAATATTATACGGGATTTCATAGGAAAATACAAGGAATCCGGTTATGAATTTATCTGGGCGAGCAAAATATTCATATCCCGGTATAAAGACTCTTTATCGGCCGCTCCCATGATCACGGCGATATAAGGCTGCCCGAACGCGTTCTGCGCGACGACGGCAAGGCAGTTGCCGGCCGCGGCGGTGGTTCCCGTCTTTCCTCCGAGGACCGACACGTCCTTCGGCGGTTTGGCTTCGCCCGTGAGATAATGGTCCGTGGAATCAAGCGTAATATGCCGCTCCTTGTCCTCTTTGTCGACACATTTCAGATCGTATACGGAGATCTGGACCATATCGACAAACTGGGAATACTTGATGGCCTCGTTCATCATGAGGTAAATGTCGTAGACCGTCGTATAGTTCTGTTCATCATGAAGGCCGGTGGGGGATGTAAAATGGGTCCCCGTGGCTCCCAGTTCCTTAGCTTCGGCATTCATCATGTCGACAAAGGTCTCCACATTTCCGCCGACATGCCTTGCGACCGCCATCGCGGCGTCATTTCCCGAGTGGACGAGAACGCCGTGCATAAGGTCCTGCATGGATACTTTATCGCCGATCTTAAGACCCGCCACCTGGGATCCGGTCTCGAGCTCCAGATCTTTCCAACTGATGGTCACCATATCGTCCATATTGCCGTATTTAAAGGCGACGATGGCGGTCATGACTTTTGTGATCGAAGCCGGGTAGATCCGGTCATACATCCCTTTTGCATACAGCACTTCGCTGTCCTCTATGTCATACAGGCCGGCGTGTTCCCCGGCGGGGAGGGCGATCTCCGCGTTTCCGACGTCATTTTCCCCGATGCACAGACCGCTCGCGAAAGCGGCGTCGGTATAGATCACTGTCTGGGCGGCCTGCCCGTACCCGAGGTTCAGATCCTCGTACCGGACGGCCATCTCCACCCGCTGCTGCGCGCGGATAATGAGCAGAACAATGATCACGCACGCAAGAAGGAGCGCCGTGACGCTCAGGAACAGAAGGCGGAAGCGGTGTCTCATCTTATTATTCATCTGCAAGACCTCCGATCCGGATCCTGCTCTGCATCCCGATATTGAGAACAAAGCCCATTCCGATAAACAGACTGACGAGAGACGTGAGGCCGTAGCTGATAAAGGGCAGCGGCGTGCCCGTATTGGGAAGAATGCCCGTCGCGACGCTGATGTTGAGGAAACTCTGCACCGCGACGATGCCGCCCACCCCGCAGGAAATGATCTTCCCCGCGAGATCTTTCGCCTTCGCGCTGATCAGCAGGCATTCATAGGAGACCAGAAGAAGCAGCAGGATAATGCCGATGCTCCCGAGGAATCCCAGCTCCTCTCCCACGACCGCGAAAATGAAGTCGTTGTGGCTCTCCGAAACGAATCTGCCTTTGATGACGGAATCCACTTCGGAGTTGTTCAGTCCTTTTCCGCTCAGTTCTCCCGAACCGATCGCGGTGATGGAATTTCTCTGCTGGACCGTATCTTCCGTATACTCCTCGTTGTCCGGGTACAGGAACGTCATGATGCGGTCGCGCTGGTAATCTTTAAGAAACGGCTGATCCGGCTGAATGACGATCAGCATGAAGCCGACGGCAAGCGGAATAATAATGGCTACGACCGCGGCGATGAATTTGTAGGACAGCCCCGCCGCAAAATACATGAGGGCGAAGATCACAAAGACCGTGATCGTATTCTTGAGGTCCGGCTGCATGAAGATCAGTGCGAGCGGCGCCCCGATGAGGGCGATGGCCTGCAGGATCGTCCTCGGCTTATTGAGATCGTTCTGATGATCGTGAAAGAATTTCGCGAAAAACAGGATCAGCATGATCTTGGAGAGCTCCACCGGCTGAAAGCGGAAACCGCCGATCTGGATCCAGCGGGTCGCGCCCTTGGCGGCGCGTCCGTAGACAACGACGCCGGCGAGCATGACCAGATTGAAGCCGTAGATGATCCACTGGAAATTGAGGACCCAGGAATAGTCGAATAAAGAGACTACGATCATAACAACAAATCCGAGGATGACGCCCGCGAACTGACGGGTGCGGTAAGCCGGATTCGCGCTGCTCACAAGAAGGACTCCCATCGTCGTCAGCGCGATGAGCCAGAGGACCAGTCTGTAATTGTAATCCCGAAAATTATAACGGTGCAGCATAATACCTCAGTCGACCGAAACGCTGGAAATATTGTTTGTCATGGCTTTTCCGGTCAGGATTTCTTCATCATCGACAATATCAAAGTAATACTGGAGGATATCCTTCGCCGTGATGATGCAGTTCGTCGAAGAATACCCGTTGCTGATACGCACGCACATGGCGATCTCCGGCTCCTCCGCCGGCGCGTAGCAGATGAACAGCGCATGGGAAGGTCTCGATTTCGATTCCTGCGCCGTTCCGGTCTTGCCGGCCACGGTGATGGGCATATCCGCATATTCTTTTTTGGCGGCGACCACTTTCTCCATACCGGTATGGATCACGTTCCAGGTGTCTTCCGAGAGCGCGAGCCGGCTCTCGATCTCCGGGGAGTAGTCCCGGATGAGATTGCCCTTGGAATCGGTCACTTTATCGAAAAGGGTCAGTCTGTAGCTGGTGCCGCCGTTGGCGAGCGTCGCGGCGTAACGCGCGATCTGCGTCGTCGTATATGCGTGGGTGCCCTGTCCGATGGAGGACTGGATCGCGGAGAGGTCGGACACCTTCGGCGCCGCCTCGGGGATCTCGATGCCCGTCTGTTTGTCGAGGTCGAACATGGCCGCGTAGGACTGGAGCTTCGAGAGCGCCAGGGAGTCGGACCAGAGGCCCTCCTCATTGAGTCCCATATTGTAGGAAACATTACAGAAATAGACGTTGCACGAGTTTTCGATCGCTTCCGGGAGGTTGAGACGGCCGTGTCCGGAATGATACCAGCATCGCAGCGGGGTCTCTGTCAGATCGAAAATACCCTGGCAGTCGAATTCCGTATCTCTTCCTACGACGCCCTCCGACATTCCCGCTGCCGTTGTGACCAGCTTGAACGTGGAACCGGGAGCGGTCCTCGCCTGGGTCGCCTTATTGTAGAAAGGTCTCGAAAGGTCGCTGGCAAGCTGCCGGTAATACGCCACATCCATCTGGTTGGCGAGACGGTTGTTGTCATAGCCCGGATAGGTCACGAGGGCGAGAAGCTCCCCGTTCTGCGGATTGATGACGACGGCGGAACCCGAGCAGGGATCCAGCGCCAGCATCGCCGGGGTGATATCGA
>SVDL01000001.1 GCA_015057835.1 Lachnospiraceae bacterium | reverse complement strand
CAACAGCAGAACCGACAGATACGCCGACACCGACAACGGAACCGACGGATACGCCGACCCCGACAACAGAACCGACGGAGACACCGACGCCCACGCCGGATCCGACAGGCACACCAACGCCCAGCATCCCGCCTGCAACTAATGGCGATGACAATAATAACAGCGGCAATCCTGTAAATGCCGCTGCGACCGGAAATTCCGGCAGTTTTGTGAAGGTCAGCGGACGGTTTGCACAGACGACCGTTCTCGCGGGACCGAGCGGATCCATTACCGACGGCGCGAAGTTCACGAAAGTGGCCTTCGGCGGAGGCGGAGACGGCGGTTCGAACGGGTATGATCTGTCTTCGGTCGGACTCATTTCCCCGAACGCGCAGTATTCGAAGGAAGAACTTGCGCAGGCGAGAAAAGACGCGGAAGATACGCTGCGGGATTATCAGCTGGACCTCAGAGAGGCGGAACTGCGGCTCAAAGACGCGAAGATCGCGGACGAGCAGGGCGAAGTGAAGGCCAAGATGGACGGCGTGGTGAAACACGTCGGCGATCCGGAAAACCCGATGGCGGACGGATCGGCATTCATTTCCGTGACCGGCAGCGGCGGACAGTACGTCCGGTGCGGTCTGTCGGAACTGCTTCTCGATGAAATTCATGAGGGAGATCCGGTCATGGTCATGTCCTGGGAGACCGGCATGAGTTATCAGGCGGTCATTAAAGAGATCTCGCCCTACCCGGATAACAGCGGCATGTTCGGATGGGGAGAAAGCACCGTCACCTATTATCCGTTTACGGCGCAGATCCTCGATGAATCGGCACAGCTGCCGAACAATTCCTGGGTGCAGGTCTCCGTTATGAAGGGCGGAAGCGGCATGGAAGACGGCGGCATGATGGCCGGCGAAGAGGGCATGACCGAAGAGGATATGATGGCCGGCGAAGAGGGCATGACCGAAGAGGACATGATGGCCGGTGAAGAGGGCATGACCGAAGAGGACATGATGGCCGGCGAAGAAGGCGTGACCGAAGAGGATATGATGGCCGGGGAAGAAGGCATGACCGAAGACGGTATGATGACCGGCGAAGAAGGGGAATTCTACGAAGAGGAAGAGGACAGCGACTTCTATCTCTGGAAAGCATTTATCCGTGAAGAAAACAATAAAAAGTACGTTTTCAAAGAAGACGCGGACGGAAAACTGGTCAAACAGGAGATCAAAGTCGGCAAGCTGAACGGCGAAGGATACCTGATCATTTCCGGCGTCAGCCGCTCGGACTGGATCGCATTCCCGTACGGGAAGGGAGTCAAGGAAGGCGCAAAGACACGTCACGGCTCGCCGGACGAGCTGTATGGCATGTAAGGAAACACGGGGAGAGCGCTCCGTGCGGGAGCGGTTTCATTTTCCGGAACTGTTTCGGAAAGATAAAGAATAAATAAGGAGCAGCAGAAATGCTTGAGAACCTGAGATTTTCATTCCGCGGGATCTGGTCGCACAAAATGCGGTCGTTCCTCACGATGCTGGGCGTCATTATCGGCATAGCCGCCATCATCGCGATCGTCTCGACGATCAAGGGGACAAATGAACAGATCATGCAGAACCTGATCGGCGCGGGTAATAACAACGTGACAGTTTCCCTGAGACAGGGCGAGTCTGACTACTATATGGACATGGGAGCGCCGGAAGGCGTCATGCCGGTGACGGATGACATGATGGAAGAGATCCGCGCTTTCGACGATGTGAGCGACGCCTCTTTCTATTATTCGAGAAGCTACGCGGACGGCGTGACGCAGGGAAAAGAATCGATGAATGGCGGAAGCATCCGCGGTGTTGATCTGCATTATCTGAATACCTGCGGCTATGTCATTTACAGCGGGCGTCCCTTTGTACAGGCGGATTACGACAGGATCCACAAAGTGGTCCTGCTCGATGAGGCGGCTGCGACCAGCCTGTTCCCGGATGGCGGAGCCGTGGGCGGAACGATCGAGATTCGCGGTGAACCGTTTATGTGCGTCGGACTCTACAAGAAATCCAAAAACTTTGAGCCGGTGATCAATTCGATCCAGGATTATTACACGTATAATCAGGAACAGTACGGAGCGGTTCTTATGCCGGATGCGGCATGGTCCATTATTTACAACTTCGACGAGCCGAAAAACTGCGTCGCCCGGGCCCGGGAAACAGAGGACATGAGCAACGTCGGCAAGGAGGTCGAGGGCGTCATGGCCCGCTGCATCACAGGAAGGACGGAGGAACTGTCCTATAAGGCAGAAGACCTTCTTGAAAAAGCGAGAAACAAGCAGGAACTGTCCCAGAGCACCAATAACCTGCTGATCTGGGTCGCGTCCATCGCACTGCTGGTAGGCGGAATCGGCGTCATGAATATCATGCTTGTCTCCGTCACGGAAAGAACCAGTGAGATCGGCCTTAAAAAGGCGCTCGGTGCCCCGAAGCGCAAGATCCTGGGCCAGTTCCTCACGGAATCCGCTCTTCTGACCAGCATCGGAGGGATCCTCGGGGTGATCGCGGGAATCGTACTCGCTTATGTCATAGCGCGAATGTCGGAGACGCCTGTGGCGATCTCTGTTCCGGCGATCTTCCTCGGCGTGGGATTTTCCATGGTCATCGGAATCGTATTCGGGCTGCTGCCGTCCATCAAGGCGGCGAACCTCAATCCGATCGATGCCCTGCGGCGGGAGTAAACGGCTGCCGGCAGCAGGGAGAAATCCCGAAATACCAATATTTTATTTCTAAAGAAAATGAAGACCTCAGGGGAATGACTTTTCCTGAGGTCTTTCATTTGATCCGGACATAAGAGAACGCCGCCGGAAAACCGACGGCGCCTATGAAGTTGCGAAACAGCAGGAGATATGTCCCGTTGATTCCCTGGATCAAATGAATTCGCATTGCGGTCTCATCCGGGATAACGTTTCATGCCGATCCGATAATCTTTTTCCGACCGCTTTGAATTCTTACCATAATTCTATCATTCGTACATTTGACAGGCAATGTCATGAATAACTATTAGAAAAAATATGATTGTCAAATTTGACAAATACCGTATAATGGAAGAGAAATAATTCGACAAATAAGACAGAGCGTGATGGAAAAGGCAGGAACATTCGATGATGGAATATGCCGAATACTATGAAAAGGCGATCAGGAGCATTGCGGAAGGGACAGATCCGAATTCTTTTGCGAAGCTGTTTTATAAGTGCTTTCAGATACCGATCATTATCGTAGATGAAGCGTTCAAGCTGCTGGCATTTGCAAACGGAGGCTCTTTTGAGGATCCCTATTGGGAAGATATCGCACAATACGGCGCAGCGCGTACGGAAACGATCACAGATCAGTATATTAAGGCGGGGTATCTGGAATCCATTGCCAATTCGAGCACGGCCATCTATGTGGACTGGGGAGTCTCAAGGGATTATCCCCAGAGCTGCGGACCTGTTTACGTCAATAAAGAACTGGAAGGGTTCATCAGTCTCCTGTTTATGGATATAGAGAAGAAGGAAGAAGCCTGCCGTCTTAATACAATGGTGTGCAGTCTTTTCGGCATTTTCCTGCAGACATCGGATTATCAGAAAAAAAACATGAGAAATCCGGTCCGCCAGGTATTTGCCAGAAGGTTTTTTAATCCGGAAGAGTTTTCAGAACCGCTGGACCCGGTGAAATATCGCCCCTATGTGGATATCTCCCCGGAGTATCAGATCGCCGTCATCGGGATCTATGAGGAAAATGACTCTATGCAGGACTTTCTCCGGGGGCGGATCCGCTCTATTTATCCCAATATTATTTACCAGTTTAGGGAGAACAGGCTGTATATCCTGATGGAAAACAGAAACGAGGCGTCTATGGGATACATCCGCCAGCGGATGCGGGCGGTGCTGACGGACTACCAGTTTCATGCAGGTCTCAGCGGACGCTTTACGGAAATCAGTGAGAGGGCAAAGTATATCGAGCAGGCGGAGACCGCGCTGCAGGCCGGAATGGCGTCCGACCCGGATGAAATCGTATATTATTTCCGGGATTACTATCCCGCGATCATCTTCCGACAGGCAAAAACATCTCTGTCGGAAGAAAACCTGATCCCGGATGAACTGAAGATTCTTGCGCAGCATGACCGTGAATTCGGTACGGATTATAAAGAGACCCTGTTCGGCTATCTCTACGAGAGAAACGATCTCAACCGCGCCGCGAATTATCTCCATATCCACCGCAATACTCTGCGGTACAGGATGGAGAAGATCCGCCAGATAATCGGCATGGATCCGGATGACCCGGAGACTGCCCTGCGGCTTACGAGCGGGTACGGGGTGAGCGGATGTCAGAGATGAGCAGTAAGGAGCCGATCATGGATAAAGGAACGGAAAAAACCGCCCTGATCATGGAAGGCGGGGCGATGCGCGGGATGTTTACCTGCGGCGTCATTGACGTATTTATGGAAAACGGCATCGATTTTGAGGCGGCAGCGGGCATTTCCGCCGGTGCGGTCTTCGGGTGCAATATCAAATCGAAACAGATCGGAAGACCGATCCGGTACAACAAAAAATACAGCCGGGATCCGCGGTACTGCAGCCTGAGATCACTGATCAGGACCGGCAATCTGTACGGAGAAGATTTCTGCTACCGGGAACTGCCCAATGAACTGGATGTGTTTGACCGGAAAACATTTGAAGAGAATCCGATGAAATTCTATGTCGGGGCGACGGATATCAACACCGGCAAAGCGGTGTTTTATCTGTGCACGGACGGCGGGGAGAAAGATCTCCGGTGGATGCAGGCGTCCGCCTCCATGCCGCTCGTCTCCGAAATCGTAGAGACAGACGGATTTCAGCTCCTCGACGGAGGGATCGCCGATTCCGTGCCTTATCGCTTTATGGAGAACCTCGGATACACGAAAAACGTGATTATTCTCACCCAGCCGAAGGGGTACCGGAAAAAGAAAAGCGCAGCCATGCCCTTATTCCGCGCCGCCCTGAGAAAATATCCGGCGGTCGTGAAGACGATGTCCGAGCGGCACATCATCTATAACAATCAGATGAAAGAGATCAATCTGCGGGAGACGGAAGGGAGAGCATTTGTCATCCGGCCGCCGCAGGCACTCGGGATCAGCCGGACGGAGAAGGATCCGGAAGAACTTGAGAGAGTCTATCAGACCGGACGGGCGGAGGCGCTGCGCAGGCTCGGGGAGCTGCGGGAGTTTCTGGGAGTTTAGCGGACTCAGGCTATTGGAGAGAAGAGACAAGCTTTTAGCCCGCTATAATAGGTCTGTATATTCGTTATGATTTGATTTTAAAGGAGAGACTGGCGTATCGTGCCGGCCTCTTTTTATAAAGGAGAGACTGGCGTATCGTGCCGGTCTCTTTTGGTTATTTGGAAATAAAACTCTGCTTTCTGAAAAATGATAACAAAAAGCAGCTCGGATGAAAGATGAACCGTTTACATAATGTGGAATTATGTAAATATTTGGAAAAGATCAGCTGTTATCAAAAAAATGATAACTAATAATCCGGAGATATTGGTTGTCAAAAAATGAGAATCTAAACTTGTTTTCCAAAAGCAAGATTCACAGTCTGCTTGTTGGACAAAATGCGCATAAAAGTCAATCAAATCACGCTTCTCACAGCGAATAGAAGCATGTTTCTTAAAATGATGGTTACCATTTTTTAAAAGAGCATCCGAATTATCCAAAAGGGCCTCTGTGATCCTCAGATCCTGGCAGTAACTCAGATCCTGACAGTAACTCAGATCCTGACAGAAACTCAGATCCTGACAGAAACTCAGATCCAGGCAGTAAGCCCTGCCGTCCTCACCGACGTCCCCGCACCGCGTACGCCCGCTTCCGCAGCAGGAAGAAGCAGAGAAGGTGGGCCGCTGCCGTGAGGCTCCACGTGACCGGATAGGAGGCGTAAAGGACCGGAAGCGTGTGGAAAACCCCGAAAACCGTATAAATCCAGACGATGCGGAGCAGGCAGGCGCCGACTAAGGAGACGATCATGGGCAGCACTTCGTAGCCGATGCCGCGCATCACGCCGCAGACGGCGTTCATCCAGCCGCCGATGAAGTGCGGCAGGCACATGAACAGCATGCGGACGAGTCCCGCCTCGATCGCGCCCTGATCCGTCGTGTAAATGCCAAGGAACTGCCGCCCGAAGACGGTAGCCGGAACGCCGAGCAGGAGGCTCAGCAAAGTCGTGACAACGAGAGAAGTGGCGAGAACGCGGTTGTTCCGGTCAAATTTTTTCGCGCCGTAGTTCTGCGAGGCAAATGTCGTCGCCGCGTGTCCGGTCGACTGCGAGGCCGTGTTGACGAACGTGCCGATGCTCTGCGCGGCGGAATTGCCGGCGATGACCGTGACGCCGAAGGAGTTGATCGAGGACTGGATCAGGATATTGGACAGCGAGAATAAAGCTGTCTGTAAGCCGGCCGGAACGCCGACGTGAATGATCTTTTTCAGCGTGAACGCGTCGATCCCCATCTGCCGCGGCGAAAAATGATAACTTTCCTTTGCCCGTATGAGAGAGCCGATGACAAGAGCAGCCGAGACGCACTGCGACAGCGTCGTCGCCAGCGCGACGCCCGTGACGTCGAGATTCATGACAATGACGAAAAAGAGATTCATGATGACATTCAGGATCCCGGCGATCAGAAGATAGATCATGGGACGCCGCGTGTCCCCGATCGCGCGGAGAACGCCGCTTCCGAAATTGTAGAGGGAGAGGACCGGAAGACCCGCGAAATAAATACGGATATAGAGCAGGGCGAGCGGAAGAACTTCCTCCGGCGTTCCCATTTTCACAAGGATCGGGCGGGAGATCAGGATGCCGAGGAGTCCGAGCGCGGCCCCCAGAAGAAGGCTGAACGTGATGGAAGTGTGGACGGATCGGCTGACCTGCTTCGGCTTCTGCGCGCCGATGTGTTCCGCGACGACGACATTTGTCCCGACGGAGCAGCCCGTGACCAGCGCGATCACGAGATTGATGACGGCAAGCGTGCTGCCGATGGCGCTGATAGAGGCGGCGCCGTTCGGGGAATACCGCCCCGCGACGATCATGTCCGCGGCGTTGAAAATGAGCTGCAGAAGTGCCGTGATCATGAGCGGGAAGGTGAACAGCATCATTTTCCCGAACAGCGGACCGTTTGTCATATCGATCTCATGCATGCCCGTGCGGGCTTTTTTATTTTCCGCGTTTTTTGTTTTGAGATCCATTATTCGCAGCGCCTTTCGTGGTCAGGGGGACGTAGGTTTCGGGCAGGATATCGGCGGGCGGCTCAGGAAGCAGCGGAACTTGTCCGCCGGGCGTTTTCTCTTGCGGTCCGGATCGCGATCATTTTCTTCTTACAGATGATATAGCAGATCAGATGGACGGTTCCGGTCAGGATCCAGGAGATCGGGTAGGACACGTACAGGACCTGCAGCGTCGGGAACATGTGGAAAATAACGCTGACCCAGAAAACGCGGAATCCGCAGGCGCCGATCAGAGAGACGATCATCGGCAGGAATTCGTAGCCGATGCCGCGGACCGCGCCGCAGATGACTTCCATGACGCCGCACATAAGATACGGCACGCCGAAATACACGAAACGGATCATGCCGGCGGAGATGGCGTCGGGGTCGGTCGTGTATATTTTCAGCAGGCTGCTGCCGAAAAGGTTTGTCGCGCCGCCGAGTACGCCGCCGATCATGGAGACGACCAGGACGCAGTTCAGGAGGACGCGGTTCAGACGGCCAAATTTGCCGGCGCCGAAGTTCTGGGACGTGAAAGTGATGCTCGCCTGGGTCACGGAGTTCATGGCGGTATAGACAAATCCGCTGATATTGTTGGCTGCCGCGTGGCCGGCCATGACGGCCGATCCGAAGGAGTTGACCGACGACTGGATCTGCATATTGGAAATGGAAAATACCGCCGACTGCAGACTTGCCGGCAGCCCGATATGGACGATCTCTTTGAGCGCGCGCCCGTTGATGCCGATCCGGCGGAGCTCGAAGCGGTAAATATCATCGCTCTTCACAAGGCACGCGATGACAAGGAATGCGGATAATGCCTCCGAGAGGACCGTGGCGAGACCGACGCCGGCCACATTCATGTCCAGTACGATAACAAAAAGCAGGTTCAGAAGCACGTTCAGGACGCCCGAGATCGTGAGAAAGATCATCGGGCGGAAGGTGTCCCCGATCGCGCGCAGCACCGCGGCGCCGAAATTGTAGAGGAAGAGCACCGGGAGACCGGCGAGATAGATCCGCATATAGACGAGCGAGAGTTCGATGACATCCTCCGGCGTGCCGAGCAGGGTCAGAAGACCCCGGGAAGCGAGGAGCCCGATGCACATCATGATCGCTCCCGCGATCACGGAGAAAGTGATGGAGGTGTGCACGGTCACGCCGACCGTCTCTTTTTTGCGGGCGCCGTAGAACTGGGCGACGAGGACATTTGTCCCGACCGTGAACCCGATGCAGACGCAGACGATCAGATTGATGGTCGACGCGGTGGCGCCGACGGCGGCGATCGCCTCTTTTCCGCAAAAACGGCCGACGACGATAATGTCGGCGGCGTTGAAAAGAAGCTGCAGCATTCCCGAAAACATGAGCGGGACAGCAAAAAGAACGATCTTACTGAAAAGAGGACCGTTCACCATATCGATTTCGTGTGATTTAGTTGTTTTTTTCATATAGTCTGCGCGGGTTCTGTGTCCCGCGGCGCGCTGTTTTTTAAAGTGCAGGCCGATGCGCCCGGAGCGCTCAGGTCATTGCCTGCGGTGGTGTGCGTGCTGATCTCCTTGCGCAGGAGAGTGCGCAGATTATTTTTCAAGCGGGATTCCTGTCTCCGCTTTTAAGAAAATGGCGCAGAACCCGTATTCTAACACAGACTCTGCGCTTTGTCACCGTTTTTTTCAGTTGTGTCTCTCGTCCCACGCGCGGCGGACGGCGGAGATCATCTCGTCGACCATTGCGGCGCGGTCTTCCGCCTTGCAGACAGCGGAAGAAGTTCCGGTCGCGTCGGCGCCGGAGCGGATCATATTGTAAACGTCATTGCCGTTGGAAATGCCGGCGGCCACGAGGACCATAATATCAGGATCGACGCTGCGGACCGCGCTGACGGCCGCTTCCACATAAGAAGCGTCCACGGCGTGTCCGGTCCCGACCAGCTCAGAGGGTTCCGCGACGATAATGTCGGGATGCAGGTTCGCGATCATAGTCGCTTCGACGGAGGAATCCGCGCAGACGATCGTCGTAAGACCCACTTCTTCCGCGCGGGCAATGGTTTCTTTCAGCACGGAAACACTTACCTGCTTCTCTACGTGATTAAGCATGACACCTTCTGCGCCGGCGGCGGCGAGAGACTCCGGAAGGATCTCGGCAAGGCCGCGTCCCGGGCGGAGCGGATCCATATGGGGAGCGAAGACGTGGATATTTTTGGTGGCGCGTTTTACATCCGCGATGGAAACGATCGGAGTCGTGAAGATAATATCGACGCCATATTTCTCAGAAGCCTGGTCAGCCGCGACCGCGAGATCGATGATATCCTGTCCGTAGAGATAGGATTTCGGGCCGATCTCAAAGAACGGGGCCTTGATGGTATTCTTGGGATTCATGTTGTTTTCTCCTCACCTTTTCATGAACGCACCGCGCAGCTGCGGTGCTGTCCGTTCCGGAAGCCTCGTAAGAGCGCTTTTTCTTATTTCATTACTATATCAGTTTGAAAAAGGGTGTCAACGAAAATAGGGGACTTTTTTACGAAAGTTTTCCGAAACAGAACAGCCGCCGGGATATACTTATCCTCAGGTTAACGGGACCGGAACCGGGCGCTGCGGAATCGCCGTCGAGAACGCGATCAGTGTCTTGGTGTGCCCGAAGGCCTGCAGTCTGTTCACGAAATGATCCAGCTGTTCCGTTCCCTCAAACAGCGCTTCGATCAGCATGGAGTACTCCCCTGTGACATAACTGCACTCCACGACATTTTCCACCCCTTCCGCAAAGCTGTAGAACTCGGACTTCTGCTTCGGATCCACCTCCAGGTTGATAAAGGCTTTGATGCTGTATCCGAGCACGGCGGGATCGATCTGGGCGTGATATCCGGTGATGACGCCGGACTCTTCCAGCTTGGCAATGCGGGCGGAGATGGCGGGGGAGGACATATAAAGCTGCGAAGCGATCTCTTTGATGGATGCGCGGGCATTTTTCTGAAGGATCCGGAGGATCTTCCGGTCGGTCTTGTCGAGGGTGATGGTTTTCATGGCAGGGACTCCTTCGGGATAATTAAAGTAAGAAACAGCATAATTATCATAACATAATTGGTTAATAATATTAAGAATCAGATAAAAAAACTTTATTTTATTTGCGAAACAAAAACGAAATCCGTGGAATCTGACGATTATTTTCCGAGTCTTTACGAACCGACTGCGCGGCGATATTTTCTGGGTAGAAAAGCTGTCATTATCTCGTTTTTATTTTCATCCGGGAGGAGACGATCATGGAAGAGACCAGGCTGGAATCCGATTCCATCGGCACATTGGAGATCCCTGTCGATGCTTATTACGGCGTGCAGACGCTGCGGGGGAAAATGAATTTTCCGATCACCGGCCATCCCATGCACCCTGCTTTCGTTAAGAATATCGCGCAGATCAAGATCGCTGCCGCGCAGACCAACAGGGAGAGCGGGGAGCTGGACGCGGCCATCGCCGACGCGGTCATCCGGGCCTGCCGGGAGATCGTGAACGGGGAGCTTCGGGAAGCTTTTATCGTCGATGCGATCCAGGGCGGCGCGGGGACCAGTGCCAACATGAATATGAATGAGGTCGCCGCGAACCGGGCGATCGAACTGATGGGCGGGAAAAAAGGCGACTATTCGGTCGTTCATCCCAACGACCACGTCAATATGTGCCAGTCGACCAATGACGTCATTCCCACGGCCGGTAAACTCACCGCTCTGGAGCTTCTGGAACCCCTCAAAGACGCGCTGCGGGAGCTGGAGGTGGAGCTGCTTTCGAAAGCGGTCGAATTCCGGGATGTCATGAAGATGGGGCGGACGCAGCTCGAGGACGCCGTGCCGATGCGGCTCGGACAGAGTTTCCACGCCTACGCCACGATGATCCGGCGGGACCGGAAGCGTCTTGCGCAGACCGCGGAGGAGATGAAGATCATCAACCTCGGAGCGACGGCCATCGGGACCGGGATCAACACCTCGCCCTATTATCAGGCAAATATCGTCGACGCCCTTACGAAACTGACGGGCATTGATCTTGTGAAAGCCGAGGACCTCTTCGACGCCACGGAAAATCTCGACGGATTTGTGGCCCTGTCCGGCGCCCTGAAAGCCTGCGCGATCAATCTCTCGAAAATGTGCAACGATCTGCGTCTCCTCTCCAGCGGGCCGAAGACCGGCTTCGGGGAGATCAATCTGCCCCCGATGCAGAACGGCTCGTCCATCATGCCCGGCAAAGTGAATCCGGTTATTCCGGAAGTCGTCACCCAGGTGGCTTACAATATCGTGGGAAATGACACCGCCATCGCCATGGCCGCCGAAGCCGGGCAGATGGAATTAAATGCGTTCGAGCCGGTCATTTTCTATAATCTCTTTGAGTCCCTGGACACGCTCGAAGCGGCGGTCCGGACGCTGACCAAAAACTGCATCCGCGGCATCACCGCGAATCGGGAACGATGCAGGGATCTGCTGGAGAGCAGTGTGGGGATCGTCACGGCGGTCTGCCCGTACATCGGGTATAAGAAGGCGGCGGAAGCCGCGAAGGAATCGCTGGAGACCGGCGTGCCGGTGCGGAAGATCCTCCGCGACAGGAACCTTATGAGCGACGAGCTGATCGACCGGATCCTGGATCCGGCGCGGCTCGCGTGATCAGCCGGATTGCGATCCGGCTTTTCTTACGTTTCGGGGGAGTTTCGAAACGTTTCCGATTGACCCGCCTTCGGACCGGCGGTAAGATGAAGATGCGGAGGCAAATACATACCGGAACCGCGGGGAAAGCTCTGCGGGACGGCTGCATTTTCCTTTGAGAACAGATGAGGCAGACACGGAGGTAAGATATGGAGCGCGCTGAAGTATATGAGATCATTCGGAAAACCGCGGAAGAGATCACGCCCAAGCTGATTGATTACCGGCATGATTTTCATAAATACGCCGAGGGCGGCTGGCTCGAGATCCGCACCGGCTCCCTGATCGCAAGACGCCTGTACGAGATGGGATACGAGGTCCTGATCGGCGGCGCCGTCATGAAGCCCGACGTCCGCATGAATCTCTATTCGGAGGAGTTCTTTGAAAAAGAGTACGAGAGAGCCATCGGGCAGGACGCGGATCCGGAATTTGCCCCTTATATGAAATACGGCATGACCGGCGTGATCGGAATCCTGAGAGGGGGCCAAAGAGAACCGTCCCCGCGGGTCCTCACGACAGCGGAGGAAGCGCACAAAGATATGGAAAATGATATCGCACCGGTCATCGGCATGCGCTTTGACATTGACGCGCTGGGGATCCCGGAATCCACGGATCCGGAGCATCAGCCCGTTAAATGCGGGTACGCTTCCGTAAATGACGGCTTCATGCACGCGTGCGGTCATGATTCCCACGCCTGCATCGGCCTCGGAACGGCGGAGATCCTGATGAAGATCAGAGATGAGCTGAAGGGAACGGTCAAGCTGATCTTCCAGCCCCATGAGGAAGGCGTCGCCGGCGCGGCGGAGGCGATCGTCGCGAACGGACATCTCGATAAGGCGATGTATCTGATCAGCTCCCACTCGACCAAGCAGATCAATGAACCCGACGATGCCGTCCTGTATCCCGGCGTACACGGCATGCTGGCCACGTCGAAGTGGGGCGTCGTGATGCACGGCAGATCCGCGCACGCGGGCGGATCCCCCGAAAAAGGCCATGACGCGCTTTTAGCCACAGCGACCTGCATCCTGGAAATGAACGCGATCCCGCGTCACAGCGGCGGCATTTCCCGGGTCGGCGTCGGGAAGGTCCGCGATGACAGCGTGATCAACGCGATCTCGGATGAAGTGCACTTTGATTTTGAAGTCCGCGGGCAGACCAATGAGATCTGCCAGTATATGGAGAGAAAGGCAAAACTGGTGCTGGAACACGCCGCCGCGATGCATGAGTGCACGTATGATCTCGTCCGGAAAGGCGGAGGAGAGAACTTCACGAGCTCGGAAGGTCTCATGAAGCGGGTGCGCCGGGTCTGCGAGCAGGATCTGGGTATGAAGCTCACGGAGATCGACAGCATGAAGGGCAGCGGCAGCGAGGACGTGTCCTACATGATCAATAAAGTGATTTCGAACGGCGGCGAGGGGACATTTATGAGGATCCTTACGGATATCGAGGACATCGCCCACAGCCGTTCCTATAATATTAATGATGAGAAGCTGCTGACGAACGGGGCGGAGGCATTTGCAGGCGTCGTCTATGATATCTGCGCAGAAAAAGGAGACACCCTATGAGTAAGAACAGAACGACCATCATCGGCGCGGGCGATCTTTTCATGACGAGACGGATCCCCGAAGACGGGTACGAGGGCTTTGAGGAGCTGCAGGCGCTCGTAAAAGAGCACGACGCCCGTTTTGTCAACCTTGAGATGACATTTCACGACGCGGAAGGCTTCCCGGCGGCGGAGTCCGGCGGCACCTGGGCGATGGCGGACCCGGTCATGCTGGACGACGTCCGGAGAATGGGCTTCAATCTTTTCAATACGGCGAACAATCATTCCGGAGACTACAGCGAGGGAGGGGTTCTCGCCACGATCCGTCATCTGAAAGAGCGGAATATGGTATTTTCCGGCACCGGAAAAAATCTCGCGGAGGCAAATGCCGCCTGCTATCTCGAAACGAAAAATGCCAGAGTCGCGCTTATCTCCTGCTGTTCGACATTTTCCGCCGCATCCCGCGCGGGCGGGCAGTCGGAGCTTCTGCACGGACGGCCGGGACTCAATCCCGTCCGGTTTAAGACGTATTATCACGTCGATCCGGAGCACTACGCGATGGCGGAAGAGCTGGCGAACGTGACCCTGTGCAATGTCGGGAAAATCAACTCGATCAAAATGGGGTACAGCCTGCCCTTCGAGGAAGGAAAACTTCCGTTCGGCAAAGAGGGAATGTTTGTTCTCGATACGGAGAACCGCGTCGAGACGGTCCCGGATGCGGAGGACCTGGGGCGGATCACGGCGGAGATCCGCGAGACGCGCCGCCAGGCGGATATCGTGATCGTGAGCTACCACAGCCACGAATACCGGGACGGGGATCACACGTTGCCGGCGCTCTTTACGGAGACATTTGCGAGGGCGTGTATAGATGCGGGAGCGCAGATCTTTATGGGGCACGGGCCTCACGAGATGCAGGGCATCGAGGTGTACGGGGACGGCGTCATTTTCTACAGCATCGGCAATTTCCTCTTTGAGACGGAAACCGTCAGCCTGCAGCCGTACGACGCGTACATCAACCGGAAAATGCCGCCGGACACCAAAGTCGGCGCGTATATGGACGACCGCAGCAAGAACGGCACCGCGGGATACGGCACGCTGGAAAATATCTGGAGGGCCATCCTGCCGTCCATTGAGTGCGAGGACGGCAGAGTGCGGCGGGTGACGCTGCATCCGGTGTCGCTGCAGCAGTACGAAAGACGGTCTGTGAAGGGGATCCCGGTCCTCTCTCACGATGAAAAGACACTGGAATATCTGGCGGAACTCTCAAAACCCTACGGCACAACGCTGCGGATCAGCGGCGGCGCCGCGGAACTGGTGCTCTCGAAGGAAATGTGAGTTCCCGCTCCCGGAAGAGCCCGTGTTTCCGCTCCCCAAAGAGGGAACGGAACCGGAGCGAAGAGCCGGAAAAGAACGAAACGCTGAAGTTACCGCAGACAGAAAAGTATCTTTAAAAGAAGGAGCAGCGCCATGGACAGCAAATTACTGAAAAAACTCGGAAATATCGACCAGATCGCCGGGATCCGGAACGCGAAGATCATCGGCGGAAGAGGAGAGGACATCCGGATCGCCGAGTTCTACAATGCGGCCGGCCTCCGGTTCACGGTGGTGCCGGATCTTGGCATGGATCTCTTTGAACTGTCGTATAAAGGGATCAATTTTTCTTTCCAGTCGAAGAACGGCATGACGTCGCCGCAGGCATTCAACGCGATGAACGGGGAATTTGCCGAGCAGTGGCCGGGCGGCATGATGGTGACCTGCGGCCTCGACAATGTGGGAGGGCATACGTCGGAAGGCGGCATTTTCCCGACCCACGGCCGGATCGGGTATGTGCCTGCCAAACATTTCGGCACGGTGACTTACTGGGAAGGCGATCAGTATTTCCTCAAAGCGGTCGGTGAGATCCACCAGACAAAGATGTACAGCCGCCATCTTGAGATCCAGAGGACGATCACGACGGAGCTGAACAGCAAAAAGATCCGCATTCACGACACAGTCACCAATTATGAGGCGGAAGATGAGCCCTACATGCTCCTCTACCACATCAATTTCGGCTATCCGCTTCTTGATGAGGAAGCTGTCGTGCATGTGTCGGAGGGAGCGGAAACGCAGCCGATGAACGATCTCTCGACGGATCCCGTGCACATGATGGAACCCGTCGACGGCAGGACCGAGGAGCTGTACTTCCACACCAATTTCGGAAAGACCGGAGAGGGCCGGATCTGGAACGAAAAACTCGGCCTCGGGGCGTATGTGAAATTCAGCACGGAGAACCTCCCGAACATGCTCGAGTGGAAGAACATGAAATCCCACGATTACGTGCTGGCCCTGGAGCCGTGCAACACCTTCGGCATCGACAGGGCAGAGGCGCTGAAGCAGGGAAAGATCGCGGTGATCCCGTCTTACTCCTCGATTGAAAACGAGATCGAGATAGGGATCCTGGAAGCATAATATCTTTGAGCGGCTGCGGCCGGGATCCGGAAAAGGAGCCCGGCCGCTTATGGTTTTTGACGGTTTTTTCTGAGGCTTGAAACAAAATCACAAGTAATCATTACAAAATCGTATTTACTGCGAAAGCCGGAAACGATATCGTGTAATCAGTAGAAAATACAGACTGCAAAGGAGGTTGAGCAATGGCTTTTATCAATGCATTCAACCCGGCGCCGGCCCCGTGGCTCCCTTTCCGGGACTGCGACGTGATCGACCGGGTGGCGACGGAAGACTTTTATGAGAAACAGGGAAAAGGCTTTGAATGCCCGGAATTTGAGCTGAAAGTCGTGCACGACGTGCACAACTATTTCGCGATCGATCTCTTCCAGAGGATCCGGATGTCTCAGGTGACGGGCAAAAAAGTGGTGATGATCCTGCCTTCTCCGGAAAATGCCGTTTTTATCAGTCTCGCGGAAAATATCAACAAATATCAGGTGAGCTGCGCAAATGTCGAGGTATTTTTCCTCTATGAGTACGCCAATGAAAAGGGCGAAGTCGCCCCGTGGCAGAGCCCGTATTCAAGAAGCGGCCATTTTATGCGCTATTTCTACTATAAAGTGGAAGAGCACCTCAGAATGCCGCTGGAGCAGATCCATTTCTTCACGACGGAAAATGTATCCGGCTATTCGAAGATGATCGAAGAAGCCGGCGGCGCGGACGTCGCTTACACCGCGATCAGCTGGTCCGGCGGGATCGGCGCGATCGACGCCGAGTCTTTCCCGGCGGAGACGATGGAAGAGTTTCTTGCGATGGGATCCCGCGTGGTCACTCCGATGCCGGAAATGATCGCCCATGACTCCCTCCGCGGCATGTTCGGCTGCTCCGGCGATATCGGCAATGTACCGCCGTGCGCCGCCACAGTCGGTCCGAAGGACATCGCGGCTGCGAAGGAGCGCTTTGACGTGGAATATATGGCCGCCCTCGGCGGCGCGCCCGCGCAGCAGAAGTTCGCGGCAAAGCTGGCCCTGTTCGGCCCCGTATGCCCGAAACTTCCCGCTTCTATGCTGCGGCTCTATCCGGGCTGCATGTACGTATCCGATGACGTCGCGAAACCGCCGGTCTACGCTCCCGATGAGCCGTGGCTTGACGGCGCGCTGGAAGAAATCCGTGTGAAAGAGGAGGGATGAGAGCATGAACCGTTCGCTATTTGATTTTGCCCCGCCGGCATGGCTTCCGGTGCAGGATAAGGAAGTACTGGAGAGATGCCGCAACATCCGCCGCGAGGAGATGGAGATCGAGAATGAGAACGGATACCGGATCCGCGTGGTCCCGCATCCGTCCTGCGCCATCGCGATCGAGCTGTTCAACTGGATCTACCGGTCGGACGTCGAGGATAAGAAAACGGTCATCGTTTTCCCGAACTCCTGGAGAAATATCTACCGCTCCGCAGCGGAAATGTGCAACAAGTACAATATCAGCGCCCGCAATATCCACGCCTTCTGCATGGACGAATGGGCGGACGAGGACGGCAACGTCGCGCCGATCACCTACGGCCCGTCTCTCGGCGGACATTTCCTGAGGGAATTCTACCTCTCCTTCCGGGAAGATCTCCGGCCGCCTCTGAAACAGATGCACTATTATACCAATGAGAATATCGGCCACTATTCCGACCTCATCGACGAGACCGGCGACGGCGGCGCGGACCTGATCATTTCCGCGACCGGCTGGATCGGCCACACCGCGTTCATTGATCCGAACACCAAGGCATTTGCCGCGGAGACCCTGGAGGAGTTCCTGGAGCTTCCGGCGGGGTTCGTCGACAATCACCGCCTGACGATCATTCAGAACTCCGGCGGTTTCGGGGGCGGCGACATTTACCATACGCCCGCCTACTCCGTCTCCATCGGCCCGCGCGACGTCATGCACGCCCGCGACCATCTGGAGAGACATGATCTCGGATATCTGGGCGGCTACAGCTCCTGGGAGCGCATGATCTCCCGCCTGCAGCTGTACGGACCGGTCACGAAGGACATTCCGGCGTCGATCTATCAGCTGACAAAAGGAACGATGTACGTCAGCGAGGAGATGGCGCGCCCGATCGAGCCGCTTGACTATTACGCATTCTGAAGACGGAAAAGGGAAAGCATGCCGGACGGAGCGCTCCGGCGTGCTTTCTGCAGAAATGTGAGGCTATATCATGAAGGCGATCATCAACACAAAACTGATCACGGAACTCGGCATTATCTGGAAAGCCGCCGTCCTCTGGGACGGGGACCGGATCGTCGCGGCGGGCCGGGAGGAAGAAGTCGACATCCCGGAGGGGTGCGAGATCTTCGACGCCCACGGGAAATACACGGCGCCGGGACTCATCGATATCCATAATCACGGCGGCGGGGAGTGGAAATTTGCCGAAGATCCGGTCTACTGCTCCAAATGGTTCATTGTGCACGGCGAGACCACTATCCTGCCGACCTTCTACCACAATCTCAATATGGAACAGATGCTGGAAGGCGCGCGGAAAGTGAAGGAAGCTTCAAAGACGGGCGTCGGAAGGATCATGCAGTACGGCCTCTATATGGAAGGCCCGTTCATGAATCTCCACGGCAGCTTCCAGAACGAGATCGCCTGGAGCGGCGATATCAAAGAAGAAGAATACAGACCGCTGATCGACGGACTGGGCAGCCAGGCCGCGGTCTACGCGATCGATCCGTCGCGGGAACACATAGAAGACGTCATGATCTACGCGAAAAAGGTCAATCCTAACGTGATCTTCGCCTACGGCCATTCGAACGCGACGTCCGAACAGTGCCGGCGCGTAAGAAAATACGGGTGCAAAGTGCACACGCACCACGGCGACGCGGGAAGGGCGAAGGGAAGAGCGCAGGGCACGCCCGGGGCGGGCTGCGATGAGTACTCGCTGATCGAGCCGGAGCTCTACTCGGAACTGATCATGGATGAAAATGCGATCCACGTCGTCCCGGATCTCGCGAAGTCCATCATCAAATGCAAGGGACCGGAACATATCATCCTGATCACGGACTCCATGCCGAATCAGCTCGGCACGCTGAACAATGAGGAGGACGGGATCTGGTACGGACCGGACCTCAACTATGACGATATCGGGTATCTCGCGGGAAGCCGCATGACCCTCGATCACGGCGTGAAGAATACGATGACGCACACGCCCTACGGTCTCGCGCACGCGATCGCCATGGCGACGATCAACCCGGCGAGGCTCCTCGGACTTGACGACGAGATCGGGAGCCTGGAACCCGGCAAGAAGGCAAATATCATCATCATTGACGACGAAGTCAATGTGGAAAAGGTCTTCCTTGAGGGAGAACTGGCCGCTGACAACGGAAAAGTCGTGATGGAGTAAATGCCGGAGCCGTGAGCCCGGAACAATTATTGATCTGTTTTTTCATCGCCTGTATGAGTCCCTCGTACAGGCGGCGTTTTGTAGGAGAAAAGGGATGTACACCGGAAAAGAGCGGATCTTATGTGCGCTGCAGCATGAAAAAGCGGACAGGCTTCCCGTTTTCGACATCATTAACAAGCCGGATATGTATACGGATCTTCTGCACGAAGACAACTATGATTCGAAGGGAAGACCGGACGTCCGGCTCGCGAAGCTTCTCGGGATGGATGCCGTCACAGTACACAGCAAACCTTATACCTGTCTGATCCCTCCGAAAGACGAGTGGGATTCTCCGGACACCTTCACCGACCGGTTCGGCATCACGAGCCGCGTCATGCCCGCCTCCTGGCCCCTCGGCATGGCGGAGCACCCTTTTGAGGCGAGCGGGGCCTTTCTGGAGAGGATCCGCGCCGCGCGCGTTACGGAGGAGGATATCCGGGAGATCCGGGAAGCGGTGGACGAGGCGGGGGATGAGATCGCCGTCTTCGGGAGCGCCCGCGGCGTATTCGGCTTCCTGTTCATAGCGCTGGGACTGGAAAACATGTCGATCGCCCTCTATGAAGAACCGGAACTTATGAGGGAAATCATCGAAGCCGCCGATGCGTTCTGGACGGAGCTCGGTCTCAGGCTCATCGGGACAGGATGCACCGCGCTCTATGTCGCCAATGACATGGGCATGAACGGGAAGACGCTGCTCTCTCCCGATATGCTGCGGGAATTCTTCTTCCCGTCCCTGCGAAAGCAGATCCGCACATGGAAAGAAGCAGGCGGACGAGTGATCCTTCACTCCTGCGGCAACGTCGAACCGATCCTTGAGGACCTCGCCGACACCGGAATCGACGCCTTGAACAATATCCAGGTGCGCGCGGGAATGGATCTCAAAAGAACAAAAGAGCGGATCGGAGACCGCGTCACTCTTGTGGGAAATGTCGACGCGACCGGCATTATGTGCCAGAAAGATAAATCAAAAATAGCGGACGCCATTCAGAATGTCATAGACACGGCAGGATATGACGGCGGCCTCATCGTTGCCACCGATCATTCCTTCCACGAGGGCGTACCGGCGGAGAATGTCATCTATTTTATTGAGAAGGCGAAGGAACTGGGGGTTTTCAGTTCTGCGGGGGCTGCGCATTGAAGAACACAATGACCGTGCCGAAGACCGCAACGCTCATTCCGAGAATAAGCATTGCCGGAACGCCATAGACGTCGAGCATGATCCCGCCGATCCAGGAGGCGGCGACATTTGCCATCGTTGTGGAGATGCCCATGAAAGACTGGCCTTTCACACAGTCTTCCGTCTTCATAATAGAGTTGACATAATACAGACCGCAGACGACCATGACCGCGTAGGAGCCGGTCTCGAGAAACTGAACGGCCACGTGCTGGCCGACCGAGGCGGAAGCGTAAGTACCGATACTCTTGAGCACATAGAAAAATGCGCAGATCCGCATCCAGTTGTGTACTTTCGCGACTTTGAGCATTTTGGAAAAGCCGAACATGACCGGAATTTCAACGAGGGCCTGGACGCCGAGGATCAGTCCCGTGTCGGCGCTGGTGCCGCCTTTGCTCATGACGACCTGGGTGACGAAGACATTTGCCAGAGAGTGGGAAATGTACACGAAAAAGATCCCCAGGAGAAAGAGGCCGTAACGCGGATATTTTCTGAAGAAGGCGGTGGGTGAGCCGCCCTTTTCGGGGGCGCGGACATTTTCCGCCCCGTTATACATGACGGCGACGTCTTTCGTGTCGGGAAAGCGCAGGTACAGGATCAGGTTGACGGTCCAGGAGATCGCCGCCGCGACGGGGAGAATATCGGGATGCGTTCTGGCGACGAGAAAGCCGAGCGCGTGGGCGGACAGGCCGTACATTAAGGAGCCGATCCCCCGGGCGGTGCCGAAATTGACGCGGTATCCGCTCCGCATGCTCTGCGTCGCAAGGGAGCTTGTGAGAGAAGCCATGAGCTGGATGACCGTCATTCCGGCCGTGTAAGTAATGACGGTAAGAATATAGTTTTTGCCCGTCACGGCGATCAGGACCATGAGAACAGCCATGCCCGCCGACAGGATCGTCAGGATCTTCCTGACGGAGAGGCTCTCCGGCTTGTCGGCGTAGGCCGCGACGAGCGGGGAGATGCAGGCGGAGAAGATCCCGGACAGCGCCACGATCGCCCCGATCATGGAATTCGAGAAATTGTGCTCGAGGAGGTAGACGTTGGCAAATCCGCCGATAATACAGTAGTTCAGCCAGAACAGCCCCTGCAGGGCGGAATAGGCCGCGGTGATATCCGGTTTTGACGATATTGTATTTGAAGAATTGCTCATAGCTGCCCCTGCTGCGTTGTGTAACGGACAGGAATTCTGGTGCCTGCCGCTGAACAGGAATCTGCGGTTCACAAAAATGATAATACTTTGCTGCGCCAAAGTCATTACGTTTTTGTTTCATTCTTAAAACAACACAAAGTGTGAAATGCTGCCCGGAAGAGGAGAAAAAATGACGATTGAACAGGTGACGGAAAACAAAAAACAGTACATGGATCTTCTGTTTCTTGCCGACGAACAGGAGGATATGATCGACAAATATCTCGACGAAGGAGAAATGTTTGTCCTTAAGGATCCGGATCCCGTCGGAGAGTGTGTCGTCGTGGATCTGGGCGGCGGCGAATTTGAGATCAAGAATATCGCTACCGCGGAAAACGTTCACGGCAAAGGGTACGGGCGTGCGCTGATCGAGTTCGTGAAAGAGCATTACCGCGGGCACTGCCGCCTGCTGCTCGTCGGCACCGGTGACAGCCCGCTGACGGTGCCTTTCTATGAAAAGTGCGGATTCAAAGAGCACCACCGCGTGAAGAATTTCTTCACCGAGAACTACGATCACCCGATTTTTGAGGCCGGCGTACAGCTTGTGGATATGGTCTATCTTGCGATGGAGCTGTGAGGCGGGAGAACTTGAAGGGGCAGATTGCTCCGGCGTGGGCAGGGAAGAGTGGGATCGTGCAAAACAATTGCTCCGGCGCGGGAGGTTTTTTCACTCGTCGTCATCTCTTGTCCGCTTCTCCCGTTCCTCCGGTGACATGAGCGGCAGGAATATCCTGCTCATCGGACCGGCGGCGAGATAAGCCGCCAGCGAGTAATAAAAAAGAAAGAACAGAAATGAGAAAACAAGAAACAAAGGCGCGCTGAAATAAGCTAAGAGCAGAGGGAGAAAACGGAGCAGGAGCAGAAGCGTGAGCGGCAGATGACGGAAAGTCAGGAGAGCCGCGTTCCGCAGGGTCCCGGTCAGCGTGTTGTCAAACTGTCCCGTGAGGGCGAGGACCCAGGAGGAAAGACCCGCCGCGACTGTCAGCATTACCAGAAAGATGGAAAAAAGAAGCGAAGGAGCCGGCAGACCGCCGCTTATCGCGTACCGGGCGTCGAAGGCGAGCACGGCGCAGATCAGAAGGAAGAGCAGGAAACGCGGCGTCGACTGACGGAAATTGGCCAGGAACTGACGTAAATAGGTCTTGACGCCGGCGTCCAGCCCGTACCGCTTATCCAGCATCGTCCTGTACAGCGCGCTTGTGGCCGCCCCGATCGTAATGACCGGGATACAGGTGATCACATAGATGATATTCAGGATCATCAGGTCGTACATAAGGGACAGAAACCGGAAAACCGGGCCGTCCATGGAGAAAAAACGCATATTGTGATTCTCTTTCAAAAATGATGCCGCTGCCGCGCAGCGGCTTTTTTTGTATCTCTTCGCAAAGCAGACCCCGGAATCCTGCCTGCGGCAGCGCAGCAGCTTCCCGGAAAATGCAAACTGTCACTTTGCTTTACTGTCTTCCGCGAAGCGGGTCGGCGTAATGCCGGTACACCGAGAGAAACAGTGGGAAAAATACTGCGGCGACGAAAATCCCAGAGCGTCCGAGACTTCCGTGACGGAATATTTCCCTGTCAGCAGCATTTCTTTTGCCTGGGAAATGCGCGCGGTACTGATGGCGCTGCTGAGGCTGGTTCCGGCTGCTGCCTTATAAATAGTAGACAGCCTTGCTCTGCTGTAATGGAAACGCGACGCGATCTCTCCGACCGTGAGCGGTTCGGAAAGGTGTTCCTCTATATAGCCGTTGACCTGATCCACGAGATACCCGTACATCGCTGCCCGGTACTGCTTTGTCTGAACGATCTGTCCTTCCTGTGCTGTTGCGTTCCGGAACAGCAGGATCAGGATCTGCTCAAGAGAACAGCAGATCATCTGCTCCGCGCCGAGAGGGGAATTCTCGCTGGGCCGGAAAGTGAAGAGGTGGAGCCATTCGAAGTCCTGGACGAACGCATTTTCGAGCTCGGTGATCATCATATCAAACAGCTGGCGCTGCAGAGGAGTCGACGGGGAAATACGGTCCTGAATGAGGTGCATGAACTCGCCGCTGCTGATCGTAAAAGAAGTGACAAATGCCCTGGAACCGGACGCTTCGGCCTCTACATCATGCGGGATCCCCGGTGCGATCAGCATGATCTCCCCTTCCCGGAGCCGGATGCGATCCCCTCCTTTGCATACGGTCAGAGTGCCGTTTACGCAGCAGCACAGCTCCCACGCGTCCTGATGAACATGGTTGTAGCGCGCGGGATGGGGCCCTGTGAAATAGTCGGCCGAGACGATCTCGCGGACCCGGATGAGGTGCGTAAGTCCGTATTTGGAATATTGAATCGGCTGCATAAATGCTCCCTCCCGTTACCGGCAGTAATGGCATGATCCCGCCCTTAGATATACCATGGGAGAGGCTTCCGGTCAATGAAAATCAGTGTTTTGAAGGTGTTTTTGAAAAAAAACGTCAAAATTAAGTGAAAGAAATTGACAAATACTATTGTATGAAGTATCCTAAAAATGGTTCTTAAGCCCGCGCTTTTTTTGCAAATTGACGGAGGAAACTAAAAAAAACACCTCCGTTTCGAAACAAATAATAACAAATGCGAAAAAGAAGGGCTGGATTTGACGAAAAAAGTCAAAAAAGGAGGAGAATTATGAAAAAACGCGTATTGTCATTGATGCTCGTGCTCGCGATGGTTCTCTCGCTTGTAGCATGCGGAGGCGGCGGCGCAGCAAGCAGTGCGGCAGAAGCACCGGCTGAATCCAAGGAAGAGGCGGCTCCTGCAGAAGAAGAAAAAGAAGAAGAGCCGGCAGAAGAGGCGGAAGCTCCTGCTGAAGAAGAAGCAGAAGAACCCGCGGAAGAACAGGCAGAAGAGCCGGCGGATGCGGGCGAACATGAAAACGTCGTTGTTGACGCTTACATCGTAGCAACCGAGTGGGGCGATGCGTTCGACGAGATCGAAGCCCGTTTCGAAGAAAAGTATCCGTGGATTGATATTCAGGGCATTTCCCGCGGCGGCGGCAACGGCGGTGAACAGCTTTCTACATGGGCAGCTGCCAACACGCTTCCGGACCTGATCCCGGGCGATATGAACGAACTGTGCAAGACTTTCGTCCATGACGGAAGAATTGAGGACTTCAGCCAGTTCGCATGCTCCGAGCAGATCCCGCAGGCTTATAAAGATGCATTCATGGTTGACGGCATCCTTATGGCTGAGACCTACGGCGCGGCGTTCTCCTGCATGTTCTACAACATGGAGATCCTGAATGAAGCCGGCTGGGACAAAGTTCCGGAAAACTGGCAGGAACTCATCCAGTGCTGTGCTGATATCGCTGAAAAGACGGACTGCAAGCAGCCGTTCACGGTAGCTGCAGGAAAGACCACGACGAGCTGGATGCTCTTCGAGCTCCTGATCGCCAATGCGTGCGGCGAAGAACTCGGCCAGGGCGCATATGAAGAAGCTTTCAAGAAAGGTACTTTCGAATTCAACAAATATCCGGAAATCGTAGAGAAGTTCAATCAGCTGCAGCCGTACATCCTGACAGGCTCTTCCGCTTATACGGAAGATGATGTCACAACGGCTATGACAGACGGCCTTGCGGCGATCTGCCTTGCCGGCAACTGGAACGGCAACGCGATCCTGGACGGCATCGCTGATTACACGGAAGATCCGGCGCTTGCAGCTGCTTCCCTTCCGTGCTTCCAGGATGAAGGCGAGACCCGCTGGATCTCCGCTACTGCTGAAACCGGTATGTGCGTAACCACTGACCCGAACCGTACGGAGGACGAGAAAGAAGCGATCGATCTGTTCGTTAACTTCTTCTGGGATCCGGAACAGTACAGAGTCATCCAGAATACGGCAGGCAACGTCCCGGTCATCCCGATGCCCGACGGCTATGTTGTCCTTGCTGAACAGATGACCCCGCTTGTCTCCGAGATGGGTTCCGCTCCGTTCGTAACGATGGGCTTCAACCTCTGGACTGAGGAATTCAAGGATACTGCAAACCGTGATATCCAGGATGCAATGTCCGGCCACATGGATATGCAGGCGGCAGTCGATGAGATGACAGAACTCGTCAAGACGAGCCACACCGAAGAATAATGACGTTTCCTGAAAGCCAGGAATGAAGTATCCGGCCCCGATGTTATCCGACATTGGGGCCGCGTCAATACAGGGCCAAAACTGGAGAAGAAATGGACAATAATAATCGCAAGAAAATGTCACAGAGACAGAAAAATCAGATCATAACCGGTCTGTTCTTCATCCTTCCCTCTCTGATCATGACTGCCGTATTTGTCGTGATACCGGCATTTACCGTTTTCTATTACAGTTTTACGGACTGGAACGGCATCAGCCCTCATAAGAACTTCGTGGGTCTGGAGAACTACCGGAAGCTCGCGCATCTTGAGGGTTTCGGGACGATGATGATGGCCACGCTGGTCTTTGCCGTCGGCATGACGATTCTCACGATCGTGATCGCGTTTATCGTCGCCCTTGCACTTGATAAAAAAGGAAAGGGCAGGATCAACCGCGGATTCCTGCGTTCGGCCTGGTTTTTCCCGACACTGCTCTCGGGCGTTGTCGTCGGTATTCTGTGGCGCACGATGTATAACTACAACAACGGCGTCATTAACAAGATCATCGTCGCGTGCGGCGGACAGAAGATAAACTGGCTGGAGACGGTGGGACTGACGAACTTCGCGATCATTTTCGGCGCCACATGGGCCAGGATCGGTATCTGCGTCGTTATTTTCATGGCAGGTCTGCAGGCGATCTCGCAGGACCTCTATGAGGCGGCTGCTCTTGACGGAGCGACAGCGGGACAGGCCAGAAGATACATTACGATCCCACTCATGGCTCCCTCGATCACGATCAATATGCTGACGACATCCATCGCGGCGTATAAGTCTTACGAGCTGCCTTACTTAATCTCACAGGGACGCCCGGGAACGACGACGCTTCTGCTGAGCCAGAGGATTACGTTCTTTGCGTTCAATACGAATGAGTACGGACGAAGCTCCGCTCTCGCGGTCGTTCTGATCCTGATCATCACGGCCTTTTCGCTGGTCCAGCTGTTTGTCATGCGCGGAAGGGAGGATGACGCCTGATGAAAAAACGATTTGATGTGAAGAAATTTGCAGAGGAGCTGATCCTTCTTGTTGCGACGGTCTTCATGCTTGCGCCGATCTATTACTTTGCTTTAGGTGCGTTCAAAACACGTAAAAGTATCATCAAGCATCCGCTGATCATCACAAAAGAGATGTTCACCCTCGGAAACTTCCCGCGCGCCATCAAAGCCATGAAATACTGGAAAGCGATCCGGAACACGGGCTCGATCACGGTGATCTCGCTGATTCTGATCATTTTCTGCGCATCCCTCGCGGGGTTCGCGATCGCCAGAGTCCGCTTTAGACTGTTTGAGCTCTACTATTCGCTGCTTGTTACCTGCATGGTGGTTCCTTTCGTCGCCTGCGTTATTCCGCTTGTCGTGCAGGCGGTCAACCTGGGAACGCATAACTCCCTTCTCGGGCCTATTCTCATACAGGTGGGATGGAACATACCCTTTGCGACATTCCTGTTTACAGGATTCATGAGGGGCATTTCGAGAGACCTGGAGGACGCCGCCTACATAGACGGCTGCAGCACATTCGGCGTTTACAGCAGGATTTTCCTGCCGCTCCTTGCTCCGGTCACCGCGAGCTGCTGTATCGTCAGCGGCATCGGTATCTGGAACGACTATCTCGTTTCTCTTTCTATCCTGAGCGTCACCGATTATCCTACGCTGATGGTCGGCATGAACGGATTTTTCAGTGAGAAGGGAAATGAACTGGGGTACGCATTTGCGGGCATTCTCCTTGCGAGTATACCGATGATCATACTTTTCCTGTTCCTTCAGAAATATTTCATCAAAGGTATTGCGGCAGGCTCCGTAAAGGGATAAGTGATAAGTTTCTGTGAAGTAGGATAAATGATGTTGGCTGAACATAAAGAAAAACTGCTTAAGAGGCTGGAAGAAAGAAGGCAGATATCTCTTCGGGAAGCCATGGATATCCTCGGCGCCTCGGAATCGACCGCACGCAGGGCGTTCCTGAAACTCGAGGAAAACGGAAAGGCAGTCCGTGTTCTCGGAGGGATCCGCTATGTGTCTCCGTCGATGACATCGTATGATTTCGACGCCGGGGTCTACGAACACGTGGAGGAGAAGAAGGCGATCGCCCGGGAAGCCGTGAAACTCGTGGAAGACGGGGATGTCATCTTCTGTGATTCCGGGACCACGATCCGCTGCATGTGCGGTGAGCTCGCCGAAAAACTCCGCAGGGAACGGCTGAACGTGCGGATCTACACAAATTCCCTCGCGAACCTGGAGATCCTGAACGAGGTGACGGAGGTCAATCTGGTCGGCGGAAGATTCCGCAGGAACCGGAGGGATTTCTGCGGATATCTCTCGGAAGAAGTGATCTCGAGACTGCATTTTTCCAAGGTCTTTGTCGGCGCGGACGGCTGCAGCAGTGAAAGGGATTTTACAACGACGGATATGGAGACCGCAAGGATGAACCAGATCGTGCTTGAGAACACGGACTGCGCCTTCATGCTGGTGGATTCCTCCAAGTTCCGCACAGTCTCCCATGTCCTTTACGCGCCGGCGAAACAGTTCGCCGCCGTGATCACGGACACAAAGGTCGACCCCGACATCCTTGCACGGCTGAAAACACAGTGCGAAAACGTCATCACCGCCGGGGCCGGAGAGAAATGAGTAAAAGAACATCTTTCAGGAGAAATGAAATGCCGCAATATCTGCTTGGAATCGACGTAGGAACAACAGGTACGAAAACGATCCTTTTTTCTGATGACGGGAAGATCCTCGGGCACGCGTACCGGGGATATTCTTTGTCCGCTCCCAGGGTATCCTGGAGCGAACAGCGCGCGGAAGACTGGTGGGAAGCCGTGAAAGCGACCGTGCGCGAGGTCTGCCGGGATCTTAAGGACCCGGAAAATGTCGCCGCCATCTCCCTCTCGCTGCAGGGCGGCACCGTTGTTCCCGTGGATGAGAAAATGAATCCGCTCCGCCCCGCGATCGTCTGGAATGACGGACGGGCCGGCGAGCAGTTCGAGGCGTTCCGGAAAGAAGTCGAGCCCGGAAAATATGCCTACGAGCACTGCGGATGGAATATGAACAGCTCTCTGCCTGCGCTCGAGACGAGATGGATCCGGGACAACGAGCCGGAAGTCTTTGCGAAAACAAAGATGATCCTGACCGTTCCGGACTATATTTCCATGAAAATGACCGGTATCGCGGCCTGCGATCTCGCGGATGCGGGGATCAATGAGTTCTGCGATATCCGGGAAGAAAAATATGATCCCAATATTCTCCGGTTCGCCGGGATCACGGAGGAAATGCTCCCGAAGATCGTCCACACCGGAGAAGTCATCGGTCCGCTCACAAAAGAAGCGGCGGAGGAACTGGGACTCACAGAACGCACCGTTCTCGTGGCGGGTGCACATGACCAGTACGCTGTCGTCGTCGGCGCCGGCGCCAACAGTCCGGGGGATGTCATGATCGGCTCCGGAACAGCATGGGTCGTGACGGGGATTTCCGACAGACCGGCTTTTGAGACCGGACTGGCCCAGTCCGTGGCGGCTGTACCGGGCCTTTGGGGATCCATTTTCAGCCTCTCGACCGGCGGCGTGTGCCTTGAGTGGCTGCGGAATCAGGTCGCTCTCGGAGAAGGAGGAGAGAAGCTCTCCTACGATCTTATGAACAAAGAGATCGCCTCCCGGAAAGCGGCGGAAGAAGGCCTCTTTTTCTATCCTTTCCAGGGGATCGCCGGAGAGGGGCGCCGGTTCCGGAAAGCGAGCTTTACCGGCCTTGATATGTCTCATGACCGTTTCCATATGGCGCGCGCCGTTATGGAGGGAGTCGTATTTGAGACGCTGTGGATGATGGAATCTTTCCCCGCCGGAGACGGGGGTGCGATCCGACTCGCGGGAGGCGCGTCCAAGAGCCGCGTCTGGTCGCAGATGATCGCGGACATTTCCGAACGGCCGGTACTGATTCCCGAAGTCGCGGATCTCGCGTGTGTCGGCGCGGCCGTCATCGCCGGCTGGGGATGCGGCCTGTACCCGGATATTGAGACGGGATGCCGGTCCCTTGCGGTTAAGACTTCTGAGATCCTGCCGGATGAGGGAAAGACGGAAATGTACAGAACTGCTTTTACGCAGTACAAAGAAGGGGCTTGTAAACTGGCTGAACTGTATGGAGCATAACAGCGCGGCCGGTATGAGATAGATGGATACAGCAGAAAAAGTGCTCCGCACTTTTGTGATGCGTCCGCCTCTATGAAGAAAGGAGCTTGCAATGGCATTATTTGAGGTAACGGAATACGACAGAAAGGTATATGAAGAGCAGCTTAAGGATTTCCTGCCGGATAAAATATTTGACGTACATGTTCACGTCTGGCTGAATTCTCTTGTAGATAAGGCGGACGAGGAAGACGCACCGAAACGGACGGTCAGCTGGCCGGGTCT
Organism: Lachnospiraceae bacterium; assembly: GCA_015057835.1. GTDB lineage: Bacteria > Bacillota > Clostridia > Lachnospirales > Lachnospiraceae > Chordicoccus. Next base: position 94,604 of record SVDL01000001.1, on the reverse strand, counting down.
GGTCGCCCCGGACAACTCTCTGGAGGATCTTCAGGAATCCTTCCGGCTCATGTTCCCGGATAAAGAATGTGAAGCACTCATGTTCACAAGCAGAAGAGCTTCCAAGGCCAATAATGACTATGTCGCGGAAGCATCGAGACGGAGCGGATGGCCGGCGCTTTATTATTCGCACCCCGAGGAGAGCGCGGATCAGATCGAGGAGAGGATCCGGGAAGGACATTTCCTGGGCCTGAAAGGTTATCTCAACCTCTCCCCGGCGTACATTCCCGAGAAGGAAGTCCGCATCTTCGATTTCTTCCCGCATCATCAGCTCGAGCGCCTCAATAAGATGGGCGGCATCATGATGCTGCACATTCCGAGAGACGGACGTCTCCAGGATCCCGTCAATCTGGCGCAGATGATCGAGATCTACAAGACCTATCCGAACATCCGCATGATCATCGCCCATATCGGCCGTGCCTACACGGAGCCGGATATCGGCAATGCGTTTGATATACTGCGTGAAGAGGCGCCGAATATGGTCTTTGACTTTACGGCGAACTGCTATGACAAAGCTATCGAAGAATGCCTGAAATTCACAGGCCCGAAGCGCCTGCTGTTCGGTTCGGACCTCCCGATCCTCCGGATGAGGACGCACCGCATCACAGAGGGCGGAAATTATGTCAATCTCGTGCCGAAGGGACTCTACGGGGATGTCTCCGGCGACCGCCACATGAGAGAGGTCGAGGGAGAGGATGCCGAAAAGATCACATTCTTCATGTACGAGGAGCTGCTTGCGTTCAAGAGAGTCGCGGAGAAGCTGGGCATCTCGAAGCAGGATGTGGAAGACATTATGTACAACAACAGCAAAAAGCTGATCGCGGATGCGGAGAAGGCAATTTACGGCTGAAATGAAAAAGGATAAAAGATCCGTTAAAAAGAGGAGGACTACGGAATGAGCAAGATCAAAGCAGGATATCTGCCGCTTTACATTAAACTTTATGATGACGAAAATCCAGCGACAAGGAAGCCGCTCGAAGCCTACATGCATACACTGATCAATATGCTGGAGTCGCAGGGGCTCGAGATCATTCCGGCGGAGCCGTGCCGCATCAAAGAGGAATTTGCCGCCGCCGCGAAGAAATTTAACGACGAGGACGTAGACGTTGTGATCACGCAGCATCTCGCCTATTCCCCGTCACTTGAATCGATCGATGCGCTGCTCTCTCTCAAAGCGCCGATCGTCGTATTTGACACGACGCCGGACTACCAGCTCGTAGACTGTGCGGGTTACTACAATGGGATCACGCCGAATCACGGCATTCACGGCGTGCAGGATATGTGCAACCTCTTAAAGAGAAACGGCAGGGACTATTTCATCTGCGCAGGACATGCGCTGCATTCGGAAGTGATCTCGGAAGTCGTCGGCATGTGCCGGGCGGCGAAAGCGGCGAAGTTCTTCCGAAACGAGAAGATCGGCTCCGTCGGCGGCAGCTTCACAAGCATGGGCGATTTCCTGGTATCCGACGAGAGGTATAAATCCGATATCGGTCCGGTCGTAAAGTATATGACAAAAGAAGTTGTCGCGGAATATCTCCCGAAAGTGACGGAAGAGGAGATCGACGCGGAGATCGCTCTCGATCAGCACAAATACGCGTGTGAGATCACCTGGGAGAAGGAATACCGCGAAGCGACGCGCTCGGGCCTCGCGATCCGCAAATGGATGGAGGCGGAAGGCCTTGATGCCGCGACAGTGAATTTCCTCACTCTCGATATCTGCGGTCTTCCGAAAATGCCGTTTATCGAGTGCTGCAAGATCATGGAGAGAGGACAGGGCTACGCCGGAGAGGGCGACGTCCTGACCGCGGGCCTTGTCGGGGCGCTGATGAGCGTCTGGCCGGATACGACATTTGTCGAGATGTTCTGCCCGGACTGGAAGGACGATGTGATCCTCCTCAGCCACATGGGCGAGAGCAATCCGCATCTCGGACAGTGGAAGCCGCTTCTCTGCAATAAAAAATTCAACTACAACTCCTGCGGAAATACGGTGAGCATGTACAACTGCTACCGTCCGGGCGATGCCGTCTATGTAAACCTCGCGCCGATGAACGATTCCTTTACACTCATCGTGACGCCGGTCGAACTGCTCGACAAAGGCCTTGTGAACGGTGTCTACCGCGAGGCGACCCAGGGCTGGATGAAGCCGTGCAAGCCTCTCCGCAGGTTCCTCAAAGAGTTCTCCGAGGCGGGCGGGACACACCACTCGGCAATGGTCTATAACGCGAAGGTCGAAGAGATCGAGGCGTTCGGCAGAATGATGGGATTTGACGTCGTGACGATCGCATGATGATCCGGCACCGGGAATGCGGCGGTCCGGGGAGAGCGGCGCATTTCCGATACATATAAAGAGCAGAAGCAAAACCGGAGAAAAACGAGAACGAACGCAATTTTCGTGGAGGCAAGCTATGAAACCGAAGATCAGAACTCCATTCTTCGAACTGGGAGTCAAGAACTATGTATATGGCGATACGGTACTCGAGTACGCGATAGCGGCGGACAGAGCCGCTGAAAAATACGACATCGATGTGCTGATGACCTGCCCTGCGGTGGATATCCGCCGCGTCAGGGAGAACACGAAGCATCTGATCATTCTCGCGCCGTACATGGACACGATCCGTCCGGGGCGCGGACAGGCGTGCATTCTGCCGGAGTCGCTCGCGGCCGCCGGCGCGCAGGGCGTCATCATCAATCACTGCGAGACGCCGATGAGCCTGCCGCAGATGAAAGCGACGGTGGAGCGCGCACGGGAGCTCGATTTCCTTGTATTTGCCTGCGCGGATACGATCGCCGAGGCGAAAGCGGTCGCGCAGCTCCATCCCGATATCATTAACCCGGAGCCGTCCGAGCTCATCGGCGGGGATTCCGGGGAAGTCAGCGACATGGGATACGTCATGGAGTCGATCCGCGTGATCAAGGATATTTACCCGGACATCTATGTCGAACAGGCGGCCGGCATCACGAACGGACAGCAGGTCTATGATTTCATAATGGCCGGGTCGGAAGGAGCCGGGGCGGCCTCCGGCATCTGCAAGGCGGAAGATCCGATCGCCATGATCGACGAGATGATCGCCGCGACACGCCGCGCGGCGGACGATCTCGCGAAAAAGTAGGGAGGAAGCTATGGTACACAGAGAATCATTCAAAGTCATGTCCAATGACAAGACCGTGACTTTCCATGACATCACGGACCGCGTGAAAGAAATCACGGAAAAAACAGGCATAAAGGACGGCATCGTCGTGGTGTACTCACATCACACGACCTGCTCCGTGATCACGCAGGAGTGCGCGTTTGATATGTCCATGACGGGACTGGAGACCCTGCAGCAGGATCTTGTGGACGTCTTTGAAAATGTCGTCCCGACCTGCAGAAGAGAGGGGATCTACCTGCATCCGGGCCCCAAGGCGCTCGCATTTGCCGCAACGGAAGGAGAGGACGCGAGGGGCTGCCACAACACGGATGCCCACCTCATCTCCTCCATCATCGGGCGCAGCGTCACCATCGTGATCGAAGACGGAAAAGCGGACCTCGGCTCCTACGGCAGAGTCCATTTTATCGACTGGGACAAGACCCGCGGGCGGCAGCGCACCGTGCAGGTCATGGTGATGGGAGAATAAGAAACGCAGGCGCGCGGATCCCTGAAATTTCGCTCGAAGTTTCGTAAATATTGACGGCTTTTTCGTTGCACCAGCCCTCAAATTATTGTAAAATTTAGTAAATAAATTATTCCAATCGGGCGTGTTACTCCACAAAAATAATACGTCGCGAGGAAAAAGGAGGAAAAAATACCGTGGCCTGCGGTGCGGCAGTGTGGAGACCTGTCGTATATGCGGATGGAATGATCCGTGAGGTTACAGCATGCGGAGGCACTGTAACTAAGGCAAGAAAGATGGCAGAAGTCAAATTAGTCAACATCAAGAAGGTCTATCCTAACCAGGAGGGCAAGAAGAAGAAAGCGAAGAAGGGCGATGCTCCGGAGAAGAAGGTCAATCTTCAGATCACGGACGAAGGCGTTGTCGCGGTGCAGGAATTCAGCCTTGACATCAAAGACAAGGAATTCATCGTTCTCGTCGGTCCTTCGGGATGCGGTAAATCTACGACACTTCGTATGGTTGCCGGTCTTGAAGAGATCTCCGGAGGCGAGCTGTACATCGACGATAAGCTGGTGAACAACATCCCGCCGAAGGACAGAGATATCGCGATGGTTTTCCAGAACTACGCTCTGTATCCGCACATGACCGTTTTCGACAACATGGCATTCTCGCTGAAACTTCGCAAGACCCCGAAGGCTGAGATCGACAAGAAGGTCCGTGAAGCGGCCGAAATTCTTGATATTACGCAGTACCTTGACCGTAAGCCGAAAGCTCTGTCGGGCGGCCAGAGACAGCGTGTCGCGATCGGACGTGCGATCGTCCGTGAACCGAAGGTTCTTCTGATGGATGAACCGCTGTCCAACCTTGATGCAAAGCTCCGTAACCAGATGAGAGCGGAGATCATCAAACTCCGGCAGAAAATCAACACCACCTTTATTTATGTTACTCATGACCAGACAGAAGCTATGACGCTGGGTGACCGTATCGTCATCATGAAGGACGGTTTCATTCAGCAGATTGGCACGCCGCAGGAAGTATTCAATCATCCGTGCAACCTGTTTGTGGCAGGCTTTATCGGCACACCGCAGATGAACTTCTTCAACGGCACGAAACTCATCAAAGATGCGAGCGGCTATTCGGTCGAGATCCTCGGTCACAAGATCGAGCTCACCGCGGAGCAGCAGGCGAAACTCAAAGCGGACGGCGTCGAAAGCAAGACCGTCATCGCCGGTGTCCGTCCTCAGCACATCACGCTGGTGGACCAGGGCGGCATTGACGCGAAGGTAGACGTCTCCGAAATGATGGGCGCTGAACTCCACCTGCATCTTGATGCCGGCGGAAACGAAGTCGTCGCGATCGTTCCGATCACCGAGATGGATCCGTCTTCTGTCAAGTACGGTGAAGTGCTTCACTTCACATTCCGTCCGGAACTCCTGCATCTCTTCGATGCGGAGACCGAGAAGAGCCTTACGGACTGATCTTTTTTATAACAAGGTCGGAAAAAGGCCGGAACTTGAGTGCGCACGGCATTTGCCGTGCGCATTTAAGAGAATGATTATCCGATGCCGCGCAGCGCATCTTGAAAAAGGAGGAAGGAATTATGGAATTCAAAGTAGTGCAGAAAGAGCTTGAGGTACAGTCCAGAGGCTGGATCCCGACATTTCATGATGTTTCGAAAGAAGTCATGAAGATCGTGGCAGAATCCGGCATTAAAAACGGAACATGCTGCATTGCCTCCCATCACACGACCTGCTCGGTCATGGTTCAGGAGTGCTCTCACGACATCGACACATTTGACCTGGAGTATCTCCAGCACGATCTGCTGGACATTATGCGTGAACTGATTCCGGATTACACGGATGAAGGCGATTACCGCCATCCGGGTCCGCTCCACGCGCAGTTCGGCCGCTATGTCGATGAGCCGGGCAACTACACCAGCATGAACACGGACGGACATCTCCGCTCCGTATTCTTCGGCAGAAGCGAAACGATGACCGTTAAAGACGGGAAGCTGGACGGAGGAGAATTCGCGCACGTCTACTTCATCGACTGGGATCACGTACGCGCACGCCGCCGCCAGATCAATGTCACGGTCATGGGAACGACAGAGGATGTCGGAGACCGCAAATATAACGGCGGAGAAGTGATCAATACCCTTCGCAAGTTCACACCGGATGAGAAGGCGTATGACGAGCGCTTCGATTTCCAGCTGAAGGACCGCTGAGCAAAGCAGACGCGGAGCAGAGCGGGAGCTCCGGATAAAACAAAACCTGAAATACTCACCCCGGCAGTGGGTGAGTATTTTCACTTAAAGAGAAGACAGCTTCTGTGCCGCGGGAGTGCGGTGGAGAAACGGAGGATAGAGAATGAAAGAGGCATCGATCCGCGCTGCCAGGGAAGCATATGATATCGAGGCGGCATGCATCGCGGAAATGAAAGAGTTTTTTGACGAGGAAGCTTACGCAAAAGCGGTGGAACTTCTGATCCGCGCACCGAGGATCGGCAGCTGCGGGTGCGGACACTCCGGCATTATCTGCCAGCATTTTGCGCATCTTATGTGCTGTATCGATCAGCCGGCCAGATTCATTTCCCCGGCGGAAGCGGTCCACGGGGCGACCGGATTTCTGGAAGAAGGGGACGTCATGGTATTTGCGTCCCGCGGCGGGAAGACCAAAGAGCTGCTTCCGATCCTTGACATCTGCCTGAAAAAGGGCGTCCATGTGATCACGGTGACCGAGAACCTGGAGTCTCCGCTCGCAAAAGGCGCGGAAGTCGTCCTGAAGCAGCATGTCAACCGGGAGACCGATAAATACAACTGCCAGGGAACGACCAGTTCGACGGCTCTGTGCATGATCTTCCACGTCCTGCAGACGATGATGATAGAGGAGACGGACTATCAGGTCGAACAGTTTGCCGTTGTCCATCCGGGCGGCGCGGTCGGAGAGCGCCTGAACGGAAAAGAGACCATCCACTGAGGAAAATAATAAAGACAAACAGCCTGTAAGATGGTAAAATAAGTAAAGTAAGTGTTATTAAATCAGCAATTCTTTTAAAAGCTGAATGTCGGGGGGAATCCATGAAAAATAATACGGATATGGAAGAGAAAAGGAGAGAAAAAAAAGAGAAGAGAGGTGCCAACGGCCTGATCACGCAGATCATTTTATCACTGATCAGCATCGGCGTGGGCGCGCTTCTTCTGTTTGTGCCCGGCACCAAAACCCTGCAGCTGTGCTACATCTTCTGCGGCGGTCTTGCGGCCGCGGGCGTCGTTCTGATCGCCCGGTTCTTTATCACGAAAGCTTTCAACAGGCTGCATGATTACAGCTTTTCCATGGGGATCCTGTTCCTGATCCTCGGGATCTGCGGACTGCTCCGCATCGATGTGATCGACAGCCATTTCCAGCTGACATGCGGTTTTCTGCTCCTTGTTCTGGGCGTCATGATCCTTCAGGGCATGGTCCAGCTCAATGTCGTGGACAATCTCATGTGGATCCTTCTCATGCTGTTCACAACGGCGGCACTGGTAGCCTCCGTGATCCTGATTCTTGACATTCAGGCGGTGATCGGACTGGTGCCCGGCCTTCTTTACTGGCTGCTTCTCTGCGTCGGCGGCGCAAGCATTCTTTCGCTCCTGATCGTCGCGCTGGCCCTGTTCCTCCACCGCAGAAAACTGAGAAAGATGGAGGAAGAAGGATACTCGGAAGAGGATGAAGACGCGGAGGACTATCCGGCTGAGCAGGATGCCGGCTATGAACCGGTCCCGGAAGAAATCCATAATCCGGTACAGGAGACTCCGTCCGCGGGATATGAGCAGCTGGCAGGATTTGCGCAGCAGGAGAGCGCACCGACCGGCGAGACCCAGATCTATCCGCCGATCGCCGGAGGAAGCGCAGCGGAACCGGCCGCGGCAGCGGAGGCTGCTGCAGAACCCGTTCAGAGCGCGGCAGTGCCTGTTGAAAACAATATTGAATCCGTGAAGCAGCTCGTGGACACAGCGGATCTTCCGGATATCGTTCCGCCTGAATCGCTGTAAAAGGTCGCGGCCAGCGTCCGCATTTCGCAAAGGAGGAAACCATGGTCAGAAAAGAAACCTTTGAAGTCAGGACCAAAATGGGAGGGACCGGCATCGGAGAGGCTTATGTTTATGACATCGTAAAGAAAGAGGATCTGCGAGGACACGGAAGATTATACGCGAAGATCGTTCTTCCTCCCGGATCCACCATCGGGTGGCATCAGCACAAAGGCGAGACCGAGCCGTATTATATCCTCTCGGGTGAAGGGGATTTCACGGATACGGACGGCAGCGTCACAAAAGTCCATGCGGGAGATATCTGCACGATCGAGGTGAACGGATATCACGCCCTGGAAAATAACGGTACCGAGGATCTCGCTCTCATCGCTCTCATTTACAATGAATAAATGAGAAACAGAGCTGCGATATCTGAAGGACAGACATGCAATCATGAGAGGAGAAAAGAAAAATGAACACGGTATTGGATCAGATGAAATCAATCGGAATCATTCCTGTCGTTGTCCTGGATGACGCCAAGGATGCGGTAGCGCTCGGCAAAGCCCTCGTGGAAGGCGGCCTTCCGGCAGCGGAAGTGACGTTCCGCACGGCGGCAGCAGAGGAGTCGATCCGTCTGATGTCCGAAAATGTACCGGGTCTTCTTGTCGGTGCCGGCACGGTTCTTACCGTGGAGCAGGTCGACCGCGCGGTCGCGGCGGGCGCGAAGTTCATCGTCTCCCCGGGCTTCAATCCCGAAGTGGTGAAGCACTGCTGTGAGATCGGCGTTCCGATCACTCCGGGCACACAGACCCCGACCGAAATGGAAATGGCTCTCGCGCACGGCCTGAATCTTGTCAAATTCTTCCCGGCGGAACCCGCGGGCGGACTGAAGATGATCAAAGCTGTCGCGGCACCGTATGTGGATCTGAAATTTATCCCGACCGGCGGCATCAGCGCTGCAAATGTCCGCGATTATCTCGCATATGACAGAATTTTCGCCTGCGGCGGAAGCTGGATGGTCAAAAAAGACATGGTCGCTGCCGGCGATTTCGAGGGCATTAAGAAACTCGTCGCCGAAGCTGCTGCGATCGTGAAAGAAGTCAGAGGCTGAAAGGAGAACGAAGAATATGGATCTGAAACTCAGAAAACCGGAAGAATGCAAATATGATGCTCTTTCCCTCGGCGAAGTCATGCTGCGCCTCGATCCCGGCGACGGCCGGATCCGCACAGCCCGTTCTTTCCGCGCATGGGAAGGCGGCGGCGAGTACAACGTCACCCGCGGCCTCCGCAAATGCTTCGGCCTCCGCACCGGCGTCATCACCGCTCTCGCGGACAATGAAGTCGGTCACCTCGTAGAAGATTTCATTATGCAGGGCGGCGTGGACACATCCCTCATCAAATGGGCGGAGACAGACGGAATCGGACGCATCTGCCGCAACGGTCTCAACTTCACGGAACGCGGATTCGGTATCCGCGGCGCCGTCGGCTGCGCGGACCGCTTCAACACGGCGATCTCCCAGGCAAAACCGGAAGATTTTGATTTCGATTATATCTTCGGCGAGCTGGGCGCGAGATGGCTTCACACCGGCGGCATTTACGCTGCTCTTTCCGAGCAGTCTTCCAAGACCGTCATCGAAGCGATTAAGACGGCGAAGAAGTACGGAACGGTCGTCTCCTACGACCTCAACTACCGCCCTTCCATGTGGAGCGCGATCGGCGGACTGGAAAAATGCCAGGAAGTCAATAAAGAAGTCGCGCAGTATGTCGACGTCATGATCGGCAACGAGGAAGACTTTACCGCCTGCCTCGGCCTCGAAGTGGAAGGCAACGACGCCAACCTCAAGAAACTCGATCTTGCGGGATATGAGAAAATGATCAATCATGCCGCGGAGATCTATCCGAACTTCAAAGTCGCTGCTACGACACTTCGCCAGGTGAAGACCGCTACGGTCAATGACTGGTCCGCTCTGTGCTGGGCAGACGGCAAGATCTATAAGGCAAATGACTACGACGGACTGGAGATCTTCGACCGCGTAGGCGGCGGCGATTCCTTCGCGTCCGGCCTGATCTACGGTCTTATGACCACAGGCGATGCCCTGAAGGCAGTCAACTACGGAGCAGCGCACGGCGCTCTTGCCATGACGACTCCGGGCGACACCTCCATGGCTACAAAGAAAGAAGTAGAGAAGATCATGGGCGGCGGCGGAGCGCGCGTCGTACGCTGATTTTTGTAAGGAACTGTCCGGGACAGCGGCTTGCGGCCGCTGATCCCGGATTATATTATCTATGCAGAAAAAGAAAAGACTGTTTGCCGCGGATCCGGAGGAGCAGACCGGGTTCTGGCGGTTTATGACGATCCTTTTTGCCGAATTTTTTGATCTTGTGATAGTAAATCTGCTTTTTCTTCCGATCAGTATCGGGGTGGTGACCATCCCTGCGGCGGTGACCGGACTGGCCGGGATCACGATGAATATGATGGAAGGAAAAAATCATTTTCCCGGAAAGGATTTTTTTGAACCCTTCCGGAAAAAGTTCCTCCGGTGCCTCGGCGTCGGAGCGACGTTTTTTGCGGCGGAAGCATTTGCTGTACTTTCCATCGTTCTTTATTCCTCTCTCGCCGTACAGAGAGGAGCGGGCTTTTATTTGCTGGCAGGGATCGCTGCCGGTATCCTGATCCTGGAGCAGATGATCGCCGTGTGCGCATTTCCGCTTCTTGCGCGGACCGGTATGACTTACGGACAGCTGCTTCCCGCGGCAAAAAATATCGCATTTGCACATGCGGGACGCTCCTTTGCGGCGGCAATGATCAATACGGCGCTGTTAACGGTGAGCTTTCTGCTTTTTCCGGGCAGTATTATTTTCGTAATTTTTATCGAGTTTTCCTTTATGAGCTTTATAGCTTCCTACCTTATGTTCCCTGCGTTGAAGGCCTGTCTTGATGAAACGGAAAAAGGAGAAGGGCCTGCTGACTCTCCGGAAGGGAGGAACGGATAATGTATTTTATCGGAGTGGATCTCGGAACCACAAATCTTAAGGCGGCGCTCTATGACAGCACCCTCGCCTGTATTTCCCGTGAATCGGAGAAAGTGATCTACGCGCGTTCGGAACGTTTTGTGGAACTTGACATCGAGCAGTATTTCGACAGCTTCTGCAGCATGATCCGGCGGCTTCGGGAGCGCGCGGGCATTTCCGCGGAGGAGATCGGCGGGATCGGATTTACCGGACAGGCGGAGACGCTTGTGATCCTCGGGGAGGATGGCAGTCCTCTTATGAACGCGATCTCCTGGATGGACGAGAGATCCAGGGAGGAATGTGAGACACTTTCCGCCCTGTTTACGGAAGAGGAGATCCGGCGCGTGACCGGGCAGATGGCTGTGCTGCCCACCTGGCCGGCGACGAAGATCCTGTGGCTTCGGAACAACCGGCCGGAGATCTTCGGGAAGGCCGCGCATTACCTTCTTCTGAAGGATTATATGATCTGGAGAATGACGGGAAAAATGATGTGCGATATGTCGATCGCTACGTTTTCCTTTTACTTTGATATATACCGCAAATGCTACTGGACAAAAATGATGGATGCAGTCGGCATCCGGCCGGAGCAGCTGCCGCCTCTCGCGGAACCCCTTTCTTCTGCCGGCTGCGTCTGCGCGGAAGCTTCCGAAAAGACCGGACTGTCTGAAAATACACTCGTGAATATCGGCACGCTGGATCATTTCGCGGGAATGATCGGTACCGGAAATATCACAGCGGGAGGAGTCAGCCTTTCCACCGGAACCGTCATGGCACTTGCCGTGATGGCGGAGGAGCCGGCGGATCCGGACTGCGGCATCGCGATGCACTACGGCTTTCTCAAAGATACCCACGTCATGCTCCCTGTAGTGGAGAGCGGCGGCGTGAGTCTCGAGTGGTTCCGGTCATCCTGCATGAAAGAGACCGGATACGATGTGTTAAACGAAGAGCTGGCGAAGCGGGATACGCTGAAAGGGCCGGTTTTCCTGCCCTACATCGTTGGCGTCAATCCCCCGGAATTTGATCCGGATGCGACAGGCGTGTTCTGGGGGCTCCGGCAGGAGCACGATGCGGTCGATATGGCGGGCGCCGTGATGGAAGGCGTTGCCTGCATTCTTCGCAAGAACTGCGATTCCATCCGGGCTGCCGGAACGGATGCAAAAAGGATCATTGCAACGGGAGGCGGCGCAAAGAGCGCCATCTGGTGCCAGATGCAGGCGGATCTCACGGGCCTTCCAGTCGTTGTGCCGAAGGACAGCGAAGCGGCGTGCCTCGGAGCGGGCATCGCGGCGGCAGTCAGCTGCGGCGCGTATGAGGAGCTTTCGGAGGCCTGCCGTGCCGCCGTGAGCATGAAACAGGAGTTTATCCCCAGGGACCTGCCGGAACAGGAGAGAAGATACCGGATGTTCTGTGCGCTGTTTGAGGCCACCCGGGCGATCGGATCAAAGGAGTGATAGTATGAGCGTGGAAGTAAGAGATTTCGGGACGACCCGCGCCGGGCAGCCGGCTCATCTGTATATCATCTGGGACCGGGAAGACGGGCTGAGAGTCGGCATCAGTGATTTCGGAGCGACGGTGGTCTCCGTGGAGACCACGGACAGGGAAGGCATTTTGCGGGATGTGGTCCTCGGCTATGACAACGCCGAGGGGTATGAACGGGGCATGGGCTTCTACGGGGCGCTGGTCGGCAGATGCGCAAACCGGATCAAGGACGCGGAGTTTCTGATCGGAGGAAAGCGCTATATCCTGGCGAAAAATGACAGAGGCAACAACTGCCACAGCGGTCCGGACACTTATAATAAACGCATCTGGAAAACAGCGGAGATCGGTGAGAAGTCGGTCCGTCTTGAGCTCCTGAGCCCCGATATGGACCAGGGATTCCCCGGTGAACTGGAGATCAGCGTGACATATTCCGTGATCGGGAACCGCCTGCGCATTGATTACGAGGCGGTGTCGGACAGGGACACGATCGTCAATCTGACCAACCACAGCTACTTCAACCTGAACGGGCACGACGGCGCATCGATCATGAACCATCTCGTGCGGATCAATGCGGACGGCATTACCGAGATGACGCCGGATCTGATTCCGACAGGCGTGATCATTCCCGTTCGGGGAACGCCCTATGATTTTACGATGAGAAGACGCCTCGGGGAAAGCATCGAACCGAGCGGGGATCTGTATCCGGGCAAAGTGCGCGGCTATGACGATAATTTTGTTCTGAACAGCGACGGCGGAATGGCAGCAAGCGCTTATTCGACCGACACGGGAATCCTGATGAACGTTTACACGGACATGCCGGGAATGCAGATGTACACGCCGCAGCAGCCGGGAAGCATCGGCAAGAAGAATACCACTTACGGCGCGTACGGCGCGGTCTGCTTTGAGACGCAGTACTTCCCGGACGCGATCCACCAGCCGGGATTTATGAGTCCGATCCTGCGCGCAGGGGATGTCTGGAAGAGCACGACCGTTTATGAGTTTGATGTCGTTACGGTCTGAATGATGTGATGTTGTAAAATGCGGCGGGCTTTGATGTGGAAAAAGCGGCGGGCAGTGATGAGGTATAATGCTGAGAACACTTCCTTCCGGTATGATGAACACAGAGACAGGGCCGGCAGAGAAAATGAGGAATAATCCATGAAAACATATGCGTATGGCGTCGATATCGGAGGGACGACCGTCAAGATCGGTCTTTTCAAGACGGACGGGGAACTGCTTGAAAAATGGGAGATCCCCACAAGGACGGAAGAGGACGGCAGATTCATTCTTCCGGATATCGCGGAAGCGGTAAAGGCCAAGACGGAGGAGAGAAAAATCTCTCCGGAAGATGTCGAGGGAATCGGCGTCGGCGTCCCGGGACCGGTGGATGACAGCGGGACGGTGCTGAAATGCGTGAACCTCGGCTGGGGCATTTTCAATGTGAAAGACAGTCTGGCACTGCTGACCGGATGGCGCGTCGCGGCAGGAAATGACGCCAATGTCGCCGCCATGGGAGAACTGTGGCAGGGCGGCGGCAAAGGTGCCGCAAACATGGTCATGGTGACACTGGGGACAGGCGTCGGCGGCGGTGTGATCGTCGACGGAAAAGTCATCAGCGGAAGCCACGGCGCAGCGGGAGAGATCGGGCATCTCACCGTCTCCCGGGAAGAGACGGAAATCTGCGGATGCGGCAAAAAAGGATGTCTTGAGCAATACGCCTCCGCAAACGGCGTCGCGCGCCTCGCAAAGCGGTATCTCTCCGGCAATGACCAGGAAACCGTTCTCAGAAGAGAGACGGCTGTCGGTGCGAGAGCGGTATTTGACGCCGCAAAAGCAGGCGACGCGGCCGCCCTTGCAATCGTAGAACAGTTCGGAGAAGTCCTGGGACGCGCTCTCGCGTCCGTGGCGTGCGTCACGGATCCGGAGGTGTTTGTCATAGGAGGCGGCGTATCCAAAGCAGGAGAGATCGTTACGGACGTCATCAGGAAATACTATACACTGTACGCATTTCACGCTTCCGCAAATACGGAATTCCGGATCGCGGAACTCGGTAACGACGCTGGAATCTACGGCGGGGTGAGTATGCTGCTCAGCTGAGAATCTGCGGCAGAGAAGCCGGAAGACAAACTTGCGAACGAAGGCCCCCTGATTTATAATGAAGCTCTGTGAGAAAACAGCGGTCAGTGCCGTGTGTCCTTTTCGACACACGGCATTTTGAACGAAAAGGAACAGTGCGTCCTGAAAGAAATGATTCTAAGCAGACAAAATCTGAAAATGATCTCAGATCCTGATATAAAGGAACGGTGTACACATGAATAAAAATGACCTGAAAGAACTGCGAAAAGCGACATCTTCGGATATTTTCACCCTGGAGACGCTTTATACACTGTATATTGACGGAGAGAATGAAGTGCGCTACGAGGAGATCCGGAACCCTCTCCAGATGGAAGAGAGGGAGCTGGACCGTCATTACGATATCCTGAAACAGACCATCAGCACCGGCATAGGAAGAAATGTATTTCCGGCGCCGGTCCGCACACAGAATGAGGAACTGCTCGGTCTTTTGAATAAGCCGGAGTGGGCTGTTTCGGATTTTGAAGGCTTTCGGGAAGCTTTTAAAAGTCATGTGTTCGGGAAGGGCGCATTTTACGCCGTGATCGCGAAGATTTCCTATTCGGTGCCGGCTAAAGCAAAGGACGGGACGGAACTGGAAGACGGAGAGGATGTATTTGACAGCATTGTGTGCTCCGCCTGCCCGGCGAAACTGACTCCGCAGGCGCTGGGATTTACCGGCATCGTTGAAGGGCTGACACGGCAGTGGGTGATCGGAAGGGCGTCCATGGGCTTTCTGTACCCCTCTTTTGATGAGAGAGCGGCAAACTACAATGAAGTGCTTATCAAATCAAAAGATCCGGAGCAGGACGCGTTTATCCGTCTCTTCTTCGACATCGATGAGCAGGATCAGCCTGTCGGCGCGAAAACGCAGCACAGAATGCTGGGAGAACTGCTGGAAAGAATGGATCTCGGACTCGATGAGGTGATCTCGGTCACAGAGACACTGGCCAAAGAGACGGCAGCGGATGAGAAAGAAGTGATCGAGAAGGCGGACCTGCAGTACGCGATCAGCAATGCCGGCGCAAAAACGGACGGACTTGACGAAGCCTATGAAGAGATCGTGGGAAGCCATGAGCTGCGGGTCGACAACACACTGCCCTCCAAACTGAAAGTAGAGAGTGATTTCTGCACGATCACAGTGCCCGCCGAAAAAGGGGCTCTTCTTGAGCGAAGAAGGATCGACGGGATCGAGTATATCCTGATTCCCGTGGACGGCGCCGTCGTTGTCAACGAGGCGGCGACGCGGCATTGAGGGGATATTCGATCATGAAACTCCGGGAAAAGTCTGAGGAAAGCTGCAAATTTGGGAGAATTGGAAAATACTAGTTTCTTAATAGAATAAGACAACTATTTTTGTTCTTAAGAGCTATTTTTTATTGCTATTAGGAGTCTTGAAGAGAGCATTTTGGAAAAAATGGGGAACCAATGCAAAAATGACACCCAATATTTCCGGATTTTTTGGGCTGAGTTTTCAGATAAAAAGCAATGACCAGTTCCCTGTTTTCCTGGATTAAGAAACAGCCCACTGTTACCAGTGGGCTGTTTGAAACTATATGATTAAGTCCGCCTATTGAAACTATATGACTATATGTCTGCCTGAAGGACAAACTGCGGGGAGATGCCCTTTATTCCACTTCCGGGAACATCCTGTTGATATGTTCCAGTGTCTTTCGCACAAACAGATCGCCGCCCTCGTGGCCGCATTCGCCGGAGGAAATGAAAGCGCTGTAGTGGCCGCCGCGCTCTGCTTTGGCAGTGGGGAGGTAGCCCTCCGCGCCGTTGCACAGCTGGATGAGGAATGTCTGCTCGGCTTTGGAGCGGACGCGGATCTGGTTGCCGTATTTAAGGAACAGCTCAAACGGGTTCGTCGAGAACGCAATTGTTCCGAGTTTCAGGATGTGAGATTCGATCGGAACGACATTCATGGTTTCCTGAAGAGCGAAGCGGGAGAGAACGCCCAGATCCACCTGCATCTTGGCGGCATCGTAGAAGTTGACGTCGCCGGGGTGCTCCGCGAGATATTCTTTGACGCCGCGTTTGGCTTTTTCGTATTCGGCGAGGGTCGCGCGGCGCAGCGGAAGCTCCATGATCTCCACTTCGTGCTTAAACTCTACATCTTTCTGCGGTTCGTCGAGTCCTTCCTCGTAAACAGCAATGATCTCGGTCGCGATGCGGCGGCCGGTCACTTTCATGCCGGAAATATCAAACATGGAAGGATCCGCTTTTCTCTTAAGCGGGTGCGGGTGCTCGATATTCGGGTCGTTGACGTCGCTCTCCGGGGCGACCCAGCGGACCATGTCGACGGGGCACTGGCAGCCGGCGGGGGCACACAGCGGAAGCAGGAAGAGGTCTTCTCCGAAATAGTTGCGGAGGCGGACTTTCACTTCTCCCCAGTAATCCGGGGACACAAACAGACGGTGCTGGACACACTGCGCCGGGCAGGCGATGTTGGCCACGATGCCGGTAAGCTTTCCTTCGGCATTATTGATAAACAGAAGTTCGATGCCGTCGTCGCTGTCACATTCCACTTCTTCAAAAACAGCGGTATTGGTATCACCCCACATCTGGGCGGATCCGTCGGAGTAAACGACACGGCGGCAGTGGCCGACCGAGGCGCGTCCGAAAGCATTGGAGAAACTTCCCTCTGCGCGGTTTTCCCAGGCTTCCAGGACCGCTTTGGAAATGCGGGATACCAGGAGTTCAAAAGTCTCTTCCTGGGAAATGATCTCCGGGTTGTCGGTGACCGGCGCGCTCTCGACATATTTCCTGCCGGGCGGAAGCAGATCGATCAGGATATCCTTTGAAGCAGTGGAAAGAGCGGCGTTGGAGCCCGCCCGTTTGCATTCGTTGATGCGCGGATAGACGGGACCGGTATGGGTGTGGATCGCGGAGATCATGATTTTCTTCGGATCGAGTCCGAGCCGGTTGTCCGCGATTCTGTCACGGACCGCCTCCACGAGATTGATCGAAACTGCAACGAGGTCCGTGCTTACAAAAACAGCCTGTTCGCCGCCGGCTTCGATCGCCAGGGCAGTGGCAGTGAGGGGTTTTTCTACATATTCGGAAATGCGTTCCGCAAACTGACCGGCAAGAGAGACTTTTTTGTCGGGCGTGATGTCGGCTTCCGACCAGCCCAGTTTTATGATGCTCATAAACCATCCTCCTTTTCTGAACAGCCGTTGAAAAAACTTCTCTGCGTGGTCCGTTGGAAATATTTCGTTTGCGCGTTCAATAGAAAACTATGTTTGCGCAGCCGATGGAACAATACGTTAACGCAGTCGATGGGAAATAGTTTTCGAAACAGTTTTCGGGACGGCCGGGTGCCGATCAACATTGAATTTATCGGCAATAATCAATAAAAAGCAGTGGAAATACCACTGATTTTATGATAAACATGACCGAATGTTTCGTCAAGAGTTTCGAAACGGGAACGGGGGAGCGGGATCGGAAAATGTGTTCGTGAAAGTCGGGTATAGGAAAGTCTCGTTCGTGAAAGTCGTGTATGGGATAGCTGCGTTCTGAATAACCGCATTCGAGAAAAAGAACCGAACGAACCCGGTGAAGAAAACGATGAGAAGAAAACGGTGAGAAGAAACAAAATGAAAAAGGACCGCATCCCGAAGGATGCGGTCCGAAATCATAGGTGTTGCAAAGAGTTATGAATCAGCTGATCTGATTAGTTGCGGGTCAGATCATAATCATACTGATACATGCTGAGGTCCATAGGCGGATCTGCCTGGACTTCTTCCCAAGCTGCGTTGTAGCGCTCGTTCAGATCGTCGATGACATCGTCCCACTCAGCATCGCCGTGCATGATCTCGGAGAAGACTACGTCGAAGTTGTCGCCTTCAAGCATCAGCAGAGCATCCGGGAAGAGGTTGATCGGGCCGTAGTTGGTGATGTCGGCCATCTGCGCCCACTGCGGGATGTCGACCTTCAGCGGTGTGTTCGCGATCAGATCCTCTTTGTACGGGATCATGCCGCCGTTCGCATAGATTTCCGCGTTCATTTCGTCGCCGTTGATGAACAGGAATGCTTTCAGGATAGCAGCTTTCTTGGCATCATCCGCTTCATCCCAGCACTTCGCGTCGATGACGCAGTTGACACGGGTCAGATATACGCCCTTGTACGGGGTGGTGACATCGTCATAAAGCGGCATATCGATGATTTCCCAGTTGCATTCTGCCGGGAACTGGTTCGTGTAAACGGAAACGTCATAAGCCGGAGCCGGGAACATGCCTACGCGGCCTGCGGAGAATTCCGCACGGATCGGGTCGATGGCAAGGTCGTCAGCGCCGAGGATCCAGCCGTTCTGATACATCTCGGTCATCGCGTCGACGATCGGCTTGAACGGTGTGAAGTCGTATTTGTTTTCCTTGTTGTTGAACCAGCCGACACCGGTGGAGCTCATGGTCGCTTTGCAGGCAAGACGACGGAAAGCAACAGACCAGTTTGTCCAGCCGTATCCGAATACATCGCCGCCGCCGTTCTCGGTGATGACTTTCGCGCATTCCACCATCTCGGACAGGGTCTTCGGATATTCAAGATTGTTGGCTTCGAACAGATCTTTGTTGACAGCAAGCTTGATCGGGAGAACTTCGAGCGGGAGGCAGATCAGCTCGCCGTTGACGCGCATAACGCCGTCGATGATGTACGGTTCATAGCTGTCTACGAGTGCCTGAAGGTCCGGATCGCCGGTCTCTTCGAGAATGGAGTCGATGGATTTGATGTATCCCTGTGCAAGCCAGTCTTTGTTTGTGCCGCCGTCGAAGATGTCGAAGTGTGTGCCTGCCTGCATCAGTTTGTCGAGGTTGGAGGAATATTCGTTGATATCAGACTGGAAGTCGATATAAACGCCGTCCTCTTTGCCCTGTCCCTCATTGTATTTTGCGATCATATCCTGAAGGACGTTGACGTAAGCGCCTACGGAGCAGCGGTATACGACGGTAATAGCGTCGCCCGCTTCTGCCGGAGCTTCTTCAGCAGGTTCTTCAGCCTCTTCAGCAGTTTCCTCCGCCGGTTCTTCAGCGGGCTCTTCTGCCGGTTCTTCTTCTTTGGTCTCTTCCTCTGCAGCTGATTCTGCCGGAGCTTCCGCTTCGGAACTGGCAGCGCCGCCGCCGCAGGCAACAAGACCGAGAGTAAGAACTAATACAAGAAGCATTGCTAAAATCTTTTTCATTCTTCTTCCCTCCTGTTTTATTAGGAATACGAAACAAAGAAATTTTGTTTCGGACCGATTAGATACCATAAGTATAGACATTTCTCGAGATGCTGTCAATCGCTAATTTGCATAAATCACAATTAAAAACATTTAACTTGCTGAAAAACATACAAGTTGCACAAAATACTGCTCGGAAAATTAGAAAAAAGAAATGGGGAGAGAATAACAGGGAAACGAATAGCAGGAAAACGGTCTCGAAACCGGGCGTGAGCGAAACACGAAAACAAAATCCCGGAAAATGCCGGCGCATCGCACCGAGATACGTATATATTAAGGAAGGAAATGGAGAATTGACCCAAAAAGAACATGTTTTATGGTAATAAATGCTGAAAAAAGAGCCGGAAACGCCGTATTTCTTGACAGGTTTCCGAAACAAAGAGTATAATAAATACGAAAAATTTCGCTATTGGCATTACTGTCTGCCAACCCTATACGAGAGCAAAGGGGGGAACCGGTTGCATGGCTAAAAAAGCAAAGGAGAAAAAACTCGGAGCGGTCGCGACAGTCCAGAGTTACTTTATGATCTCAGGCAGCGTGGCAGGTCTGATCGTCTTCGTAGTGATTCCTCTGATCTGGATCCTGCGCTTCTGTATGTATAAATACAGGGGCTACGGGGCGATGAAATTCGTGGGATGGGACAACTTTATCCGCGTTTTCATGCGCTCCCCGAAATACTGGCTTGCTGTCAAGAATACATTTGTATTTGCCATCGGAAAACTGGCGGTGGAAATTCCGCTCGCGCTGATCCTTGCGTTCCTTCTGACAAGGAACATCAAGGGGCAGAACTCTTTCCGGACTATTTACTTTATGCCTTCCATGGTCTCGGTGGCGGTCATCGGCGTCGTGTTCTCTTTCATGTTCAACACGACCCACGGCGTCATCAACGAGTTCATCAAAGTGATGGGAGGAAGCAACGTCAAATGGTTCGCGGACGGGTTCCACGCGATGCTGGTTATCATGATCGCTTCGATCTGGCAGAACTTCGGCATTAATATGCTGTTCTTCATGACGGGGATACAAAGCATCTCACCTGAGATGTATGAGGCGGCCGCGATCGACGGTGCCAGCAACAGCAGGCAGTTCTTCACGATCACGATCCCTCTTCTCGGCCCCGTTCTGCAGATGGTCCTCATGAACGCGGTGCTCGGATCCCTGAAGGTGACGGACCTCGTCCTCACGCTGACGAACGGCAAGCCCAGCGGAAAGACAGAGGTGATGATGACGTATATCTACAAGACGTTCTTCGGAGACGGAGGCGTCAAGGCGAAGGATTACGGCTATGGATCCGCACTGACCGTTATCACGGCGATCATTCTCACGATCGTAACGCTGATCTACCTCCGGGCCACCAAGAAGAGCTCGGATATCTATTAAGAAAGGAGGCTGCGCAATGAATTTCCGAATGTCGCTGCGGGGGAAAATCTTCCTATATATTTTTCTTGTACTGATCGCGATCATCACGCTGACGCCTCTCATCTATACGGCGGGCGCTTCCTTAAAGACCAATAAGGAGATCGCTCTGGGCGGTATCAACCCGTTCCCGGCCAAACCGACATTTGACAACTTCAAACAGGTCTGGGGAATGGATTCCATCGGCGGAAAGAGCTCTGTCAACTATGCCGACTACACGAGGAACTCCGTCCTTGTTTCACTCCTCACCGTCGTGCTGGTCGTCGTATTTACGTCTATGTCGGCGTACTGCTTCCAGAGGGGCAATTTCCCCGGGAGGGATCTGCTCTACTGGATCTTTATGGGGACGATGTTCGTCGCGGCGGGCACTGTTACCATGTACCCGGTTCTCCAGACAACTACGAAACTGAAACTGAACAACCTGATCGGTCTCGCCATCGTGCAGTTCGCCACGGCAGGCGCGAGCAACCTGTTCCTCACGATGGGCTACCTGAAGACCATCAGCAAGGATATGGATGACGCGGCGGTCATCGACGGATGCTCGTTCTTCTCCGTATGGTGGAGGATCATTCTCCCCCTCTCGAGACCGATCCTCGCGACCATCGCACTGATGTCGTTCCGCGCTTCCTGGAATAACTACCTGCTGCCGAACCTCATGCTGGCCGGCACGCCGAAATTTACGACGCTGGTCGTGGCGGTCGTGCAGCTCCAGTCCTCGGGCGGTTCCGGCGCGACGCAGTACAACCTCATGATGGCGGGCACCATGCTGGCGGTCATGCCGATGCTGATCCTGTTCCTTGTCATGAATAAGCAGTTCGTCGCCGGCATCACTGAAGGCGCCGTGAAAGGATAATCCGGCGCCTTGGCAAAGATTGAATTAAAAGGTATCAAAAAAATATATGAGGACGGGACGGAAGCGGTCCGCGGCGCCGATCTCGTGATCGAAGACGGAGAGTTTCTCGTCCTCCTCGGACCGACCGGATGCGGGAAGACAACGCTGCTCCGTATGATCGCCGGCCTTGATCCGGCGACGGAGGGACAGATCCTTTTTGACGGAAAGGACGTGACGGGCCTTCCGCCGAAGAAGCGGAACACGGCGATGGTATTTCAGAATTATTCGCTGTATCCGGACCGGAATATTTACCGGAATATCGCATTTCCGCTGGAAAATCTCTCCCTGAAGGACGCGGAGATCGACCGGAGGGTGCGCAGCGCCGCAAAGAGACTCGGAATCGAGGATATTCTGAACGAGAAGCCGCGGTCTCTCTCGGGAGGCCAGAAGCAGAGGGCAGCTCTCGCCCGGGCGCTAGTCCGGGAACCGTCCGTATTCCTGCTCGACGAGCCGTTTTCCAACCTGGACGCGGAAATGCGGGAGAGCCTGAGAGACGATCTCCTGAAGATTCACGAAACGCTCGGGTCGACGTTTATCTATGTGACCCACGACCAGAGCGAGGCTATGGAGACCGGAAGCCGGGTCGCGGTCATGAATCGCGGAAAGATCACGGAAGAGGGCAGACCGGAACAGATCTGGTCGAATCCGGAATATCTGTTCACGGCGGGATTTGTAGGCCGTCCGAAAATGAATCTTCTGGAGACGGAAGCGGTTTCCGGTAAAGACGGCATTGCATGCGGGATCCTGGGAGAAGAGTTCCGCTTCCCGAATGAGCGCTTCCGGACAAGACCCGGAAACGGACAGCGCCTCACAGCGGCATTCCGCCCGGACACTGTTTTTCTCAGTGAAGGGAAAGAGGGCTTTGAGGCGGAAGTGACAGGCGTCCGTCCGGCCGGAGCCCGCTCGGAAGTCGAATGTCTTGCCCGGGGCGTACCGGTCACGGCGGTCCTCAAGGGAAAAGTCCCCAAAGAAGGGGAGAAGATCTATCTCAGAGCATCTGCGGAATCCATGCATCTTTTTGATCCCGAGACGGGACGGAGAATGACGGAAGATTTCGGTGTGACAGCCATTCCGGTGAGGATCCGGAATGCAGCCGTCCGGGAGACGGATAAAACGGAGGAGAAAGAATCCGGATTCCGGCGCTTCGGACAGGTGCTCCTGAACGAGTGGTGGGAGCTTTTGAAGCTCAATCTGCTGTTTATCGTGAGCTGCATCGGGATCATCACGATTCCGGCGGCGCTCACCGCGATGAACAGGATCTGCATCATGATGGAGGAAAATGAAGTCCATGTGCTCCGCAGGGATTACTGGAAAGCCTTCCGGAGAGATTTTCTGAGGTCGACCCTCGGCGGAGCGGTCCTCGCGGCCATGATGCTTTTATTCGGCTACGTCGCCCTGCTTTATGCGCAGTTCGCAGCGACGAGATCGTATCTGATCTTTCTCGGGGCTGTCATGATCTTTCTGGTTCTGCTGGTATTTATGACAGGGATCTGGTTTTTCCCGATGAACGCGCGGGTCGATCTTCCGGTGGGGATCCTGCTCAGGAATTCATTTCTTCTCGCGGTCACGACCGTGAAAAGAACACTGCCGGCGCTCCTCATAAGTCTCCTGAGTTTCGGTCTCGGAGGCATCGGACTGTGGCCGCGCAGCATCCTGTATATCGTTGCCGCCATGTTCTCGTTAACAACACTCGTCAACGTATTTCTGGTTTATCCGGTGATCCGCCGTCGGGTCATCAGAAAGGAATAAAATCAACATCCGGTATCGCTCAGACACAATACAACGGTCATACATAATTCAACGGAGGGAAAGAGATGGATAAAAAAACAGTTGGTCTTGTTTGTTTCGGTGAGATCAATACGCCGTATGAGAGACTGCAGCTGAAACATGATGAAGTGGTCGAATTCCTGAAGGGGTTGGACGGAGAATTCATCGATTGCGGAATCGTGATCGATGATCCGGCTTATGACGCGGCAAACGCCGCGATCGCGAAACTGAAGGCACAGGAATTTGAGACCCTGCTGGTATGCGTGATGGGCTGGGTGCCGACCCATGCCGTCATCAAGGTGACGGATCATTTCCGCTTCCTTCCGATGCTTCTGTGGGGACTGTGCGGATGGAAAGAAAACGGAAAGATCATTACGACGGCGGAACAGGCCGGTACGACAGCGATCCGTCCGACTTTCCAGGAAATGCATTATACCTTCAAATATATTTACAACGTGATCGGAGAAGAGTGGCCGAAAGCGAAGATCCAGAGCTGGGTAGACGCCGCGCATACGGCCGCGCAGCTTCGGGATGCAAGGCTCGGCACGATGGGCTACCGCGATATGCTGCTCTACGGGACTCAGTACGAGGGATTCTCGCTGCGCAGAGAGATCGGCGTCGAGGTGGAGCCTTTTGAGATGCTCGAAATGGTGCAGAACATCGAAAAGCTCGATCCGAAGGACGTAGAGGAAGGGATCCGCTATGTCAGGGAAAACTGGAAGATCGAGCCGGCCTGCGATGATTCGACGATCGAACAGGGCGTCAAATACGCACTGGCCGTGGGCATGAAGATCAAAGAGAGAAAGCTTCAGGCCGTTACCCTCATTGATGTCGACGGCATGAAGAAGCTCTGCGGATTCCCGCCGGCAATGGTATTTATGCTTCTCGAGAGATTCTACGGCGTGCTGACGATTCCGGAAAATGATGTCATGGGCGGCGTCACGCAGCTCCTCATGAAGGGGCTTTCCGGCCAGACCGTGCCATATATGGAGTACTATGAATTCTTTAAGGATTCCATGCTGATCGGGGTGCCGGACTTTATGCCGGTCCCGGCGATCGACGGAGACGTGAAAATGACCCCGGTGGCGTTCGGACTTCTCAATAAGTCCCTCCTCAATGTCTCCAAGGTAAAGACCGGATATGTGACCTGCGCGCGCCTTGTGTTCAGTGACGGCAAATATAAAATGCATTATTACACGGCGGAAGCGAAGACGCCGCCGGCATGGAACGAATTCGGATGGGACGATCCGGCACCGCAGCTCTGCTCGCTGCAGGTATTCCCGGACAGCTGCACCGTGGAGGAATTTGCCCAGAAAGTCAGCTGCCAGCACGTTATTGTGGCTTACGGGGATTATTCCGAGCAGATCAGGGATATCTGCAGGATCCTGAACATCGAGATCATTTAACTGAAGTGATGCGGCACCACTTTGGTGCCGCCTTACTAGCCAAAGGGGGGACCCGCTTGCGGGGAGATGCCTTAGGCTGCCGCAGCGGCGAGCGTATCAGAAAAAGTGCGGAGCACTTTTTACCTTACTAGCCAAAGGGGGGACCCGCTTGCGGGGAGATGCCTTAGGCTGCCGCAGCGGCGAGCGTATCAGAAAAAGTGCGGAGCACTTTTTGCCTAAAAAACAAAAAGGCGGAAAAAAGTGGCTAAGATAACCCTCAACCATGTGAAAATGGGATATACGAAAAAGAAACTCGCCGTTGATGACGTGAGCCTTACGATCGGCAGCGGGGAGTTCTTCGTGCTTCTGGGACCTTCCGGCTGCGGAAAAACATCGCTTCTGCGGCTGATCTCCGGGATCACGAGCCCGTCGGAGGGCGACGTCCTGTTTGATGATGTCTCCGTAAAGAATGTCGCGGTACAGGACAGAAATACGGCGATGGTATTCCAGAATTTTGCCCTTTATCCGCACAGGACCGTGTACCGGAATATTTCCTATCCGCTGGAATCGCGGAAAATGCCGAAAGAGGAGATCGACCGGAAGGTGAGGGAGATCGCGGAAGTATTCGGTATTTCCGATCTGCTGGACAGAAGACCGAGAGTGCTGTCCGGCGGACAGCGGCAGCTGGTAGCGATCGCGAGGGCGATGGTGCGCAGACCGGTCGTATTTCTCCTCGACGAGCCCTTTGCCAATCTTGACGTGGAACTGCGGGAGACACTCCGGGCACAGGTCAGAAAAGCGCATCGCCTGATGCCGGAGACGACATTTATCTATGTCACTCACGATCAGAACGAAGCGATGACGCTCTCGGACCGGATCGCCATTATGAAGGACGGGAAGATCGAGTCCTCGGGCAGCGCGGCGGAGGTCTACGCGCATCCGGACAGCCTGTTTGCGGCGGAATTTCTGGGCAGTCCGAAGATCAATCTGTTTCCGGCTTCCTTAAGAGCGGACGGGGATTCCGTTATAGCGGAAATTGCGGGGCAGAGTCTTGTGCTCCCGGAGCGGAAGAGCGGAATGGATCTCCCGGAAGAAGTGATCGTCGGGATCCGTCCGGAACAGCTGCTCACGGAGGCGGAGAACACAGAACCGGACGCGCTTCGGATCCGCACGAAGTTTTCGGGGCTCGCGCGGGCCGGTACCGGTGTGCAGATCCTCTTTTCGGTCGACGGGCTCCCGGGTTCCTTTTCCTCGCTGTCCTCGGAGGGATTTCCGGACGAAGAGGGAAAAGAGATGGATCTATTGGTCAGAAAAGACGCTGTGCTGGTTTTTGATAAGAACAGCGGAAAAAATATTTACAAATGAGGACAGAAAAGCGGACGCAGTAAACTTATGGGGGGAAGATTTTCATGATTACCATCAGACAGCTTGCTGAGATTGCGGGGGTTTCGCCGGCGACGGTCTCCAAAGCGCTCAACGATCAGAGTGACGTCAGCAGCAGAATGAAGGAATATATCGCAAAGCTGGCGCAGGAGCACGGATATACAAAGCGGGTTCCCGCAAATTCCGGCGGGACAGCCTTCTCGGGAATGAAAGTCGGGATCCTGTTCACGGATCAGACATCCAAGTATTACTCGAATCTGCTGATGCGGTTCAACGAGCGGATCGCCGAGGAGAAAGGGATCGTTTTCACCGTGGATACCCTGTTCTCCGATCAGCGCGCGGAAGATATCTGCCACTATTTCGAGAAGACAAGGATCGTGGACGGCGTGATCTGCATCGCCGCCCTCGAGAATAACCTGATTCCGGAACAGTTCCGCGTCCCGATCGTCTCCTGCTCGGTCATTCCGGTCATGGAGACCTACAGTTACGACTATATTTACATTAATGAAGAGACCGGGATCGATGAGGCGATCCGGGCACTTCTCGACAACGGACACCGCCGGTTCGCGTATCTCGGTGAACAGCATTCCGGAAAGCGGCACGCCATTTTCCGGAAGACGATGGAGCGCTACGGGATCCGCGAAGAGGACCGGTACGAGGCGATCTCGGGGCTTCGCTACGAGGAAGCGGGATACCGGCTCATGACGGAGCTGCTTAAGGAAGACAGGATCCCTTCCGCCATCTTCTGTGATTATGACGATATGGCGGTCGGAGCCGGGCAGGCGATCGCCGAGGCAGGGTTCCGGATCCCGGAAGATTTCTCGATCGTGGCGGTCGACAACAGCGAACTGGTCCTGCAGGACCGCAAAGTGATCGCCTCCGTCGACTGCAATATCAATGATCAGGTGGATATAGCCCTCGCGCTGCTCCACAAACGGATCAAGGATCCGAACACGGCCATCCAGAATGTGAGTCTTCTGTCGAGATTCATCTGCAGGGAGACCGTCGGACCGTGCCCGAAATGGAAAAACAGGCCGGATGAGGATGCCGCGCAAAACGCCGCGGTGTGATGTCACAGCATCGAAACCCGGTTGAAGGATAACGGAATACCAGGAAGCAGAGGAGACAGAGAAGATGAAAAGCGCTAAACTGAGAATCGGCTGGGCACAGACGAGCATTACCCCGGAAGTGCCGCTTCTTATGGAAGGACAGATGTACATGAGGGCCTCGGAGTGGATCCACGATCCGATCACCGCGACAGCCCTCGTGCTGGATAACGGGGAGGACCAGGCAGTCATGGTCTCTCTGGATATTACGGAGCCGCCGGTATTTGTGATGCCGGGCCTCCTCAAAATGCTGGAGGAGAACGGGATCCCGTCGGAGAAAGTCTCCCTGAATTCCATTCATTCCCATAACGCGTCCGCATTTTACTGCGACTTCATGAGGGAGGATAATAAAAAGGTCTATAAAGAAGAGATCCTGCCGCCTTTTGAGGCGCCCGAAGGAATGCTCGAGGGAGAAAAAGCGAAGGAATATCTCGCGGAGCGGCTCTGCGATCTGGTCGTCCGCGCCTGGGAAGACCGGGAGGAGGGCGGCGTCAGCTTCGCCCATGAATACGCGGCGATCGGCTTCAACCGGCGCCCGCAGTTCATGATGGAGGACGGACACCTTGAATCTGTCATGTACGGCGATGCTTCCGAGCCGAATTTTATCCGCTTTGAGGGCTGCATTGATACGACCGTGGAGATCATGTACACCTGGAATACCCGCCAGGAGATCACCGGCATCGTCTGCTCGGTGCCCTGCCCGTCCCAGGTCTATGAACTTCATCGCTTTATTTCTGCTGATTTCTGGGCTCCCGCCCGCTCGCAGATCCGCAGTAAGCTGGGGAGAAATGTCTTCGTGCTGCCCATCTGCTCCGCAGCGGGAGATATGGCGCCGGTGGACCTTGTGGAGATCTCCAAATACAATAAGGAAGCGCTCCTCGGATGGGGCGGCCAGACCAAAGAAGTGTTCCGCAATTTCGACATGACGGAGCTGTGCCAGAGCATCGGTTCCCGCATCACGGAAGCTGTCGCCCGCGGCTATGAGACCGCGAAGAACTATATTGACTACACGCCGGTCCTCCGCCACAGAGTCATGAAGCTTGAACTTCCGATCCGTCAGGTCTCGGAAGAGGATTACAAAGAGGCGGAAGCCGAAGTAGAAGCAATCAACGCGAAGTACTCCAAAGAGAACCCGATGACGATGGCGGATCTTGTGAAAGCGTTTGAGCCCCAGGGCGTTGTCCTCCGCTACCGGCAGCAGAAGGAGAGCGCGAATTTTGAGTGTGTGAGCCACATCATCCGCGTCGGCACTCTGGCGATCGCGACGAACCCCTTCGAGCTGTTCGTGGAGTTCGGACAGCGGATCAAAGCCCGCGCGAAAGCGCGGCAGGTCATGCTCTGCCAGCTCTCCAACGGCCTCGGCGGCTATCTGCCGACCCACGCCGCTGTCGACGGCGGCTCCTACAGCTCCAAGCCGGCATCCACCATGGTGGGACCGGAGAGCGGCGACGTTCTCGTCGAGGAGACGCTGAAGGTTATTGCGGAGCTCTGGGAAGAATAAAAAAGAAAATAAAAAACAGACATCCCTGCCCTCATTCTCAAGAGCGATTGAGAATGAGGGCAGGGATGTTTTCATTTTTCAGGAAAAAGAAGGTTATAGTTCCGCCATCATCCGCCTGCCGACGGATGCGGCTGTCCCCAGCGCGGCCGGAAGATCTTCTGTCATATAACATTCCATATAGCGCAGCAGTTCCAGATTGAAGGGACCGCTGTAGCCGATTTCCTTCAGGGCGGACAGCACGTCGTCCCAGGGGATCGAATATTCCGGATTCGGCGCCAGATAATCCCGGACTGCCGTATCCGGTTTTGCTTTCTCATCAAACCATCTTGCGAGGGAAGGCAGGCAGTGCCTGTCGTGCACCCCGTTATTGTCGTGGGTGTGGATATAATGCACATATCCTTTGCACGCGCGTATAAATCCCGCCGGATCATGCGTCGTGAGATTGGCGTGCCCGATGTCCAGACAGCCGCAGATATAGGGACTGTTCAGGCGATCCTGCATTTCACAGTACTTTTCCGGATTGCCGAGGCACATCTGTGTCGGCAGCGAATCCCTTGTGCGGCGGCCGGTGAGATTTTCTACCGCGATCTTTATCCCGTATTTCTCCGCATAGGGGAGAAGAGAGCTGTAATAGCGCTCATTGAGATCCAGTTCATCCGAGCCGTCTTCCGTCATCAGGGCGTGCACCACGATCATCGGTATTTTCATCGCGGCGGCAAATTCCATCGACTTTACGATCCGGTAATATTCATATTCGGACTCGTCCATTTTCATGCCGGCGCGGAACCGGAACGGGGCGTGGGACTGACAGAATGTGACCCCCCGGCTCCCTGCGTATTCTCGGAGATCTTCGGCACAGGACAGGGAATCGTTTCCGTTTATCGTTTCTTCCCAGTCTTCCATCATGCAGAAGGAATAGTCGATCCCCGTAAATCCGGCGTCCGCCAGCATGTCAACGGCGGCTCTTTCGCCGACTCTTTTCCGGACGATCATATTTTCAATCGAGAGGAGCATGGTCCTGCCTCCTTTAGTGTGCGAATGACATTACATATTGGTTTTTTTAACATTACGATAATTGTGAAACGCAGAAACCGCCACTCGGGCAAGTGACGGTTTCTATGATTTTTAGTTACTAAAACCTGTTCGAGCCAACGCCTGACGGCAGTGCTTCTTTATGTCCTTGTTTATTTCGTTTTTATTTCTCGAAATATCTCTTCAGAAGACCTGCAAATGCCTTTCCGTGTCTCGCCTCATCGCGGGCCATCTCATGAACAGTGTCATGGATCGCATCGAGATTGAGGGCTTTTGCTCTCTTCGCGAGGTCGGTCTTGCCTGCGGTCGCGCCGTTCTCGGCTTCGACTCTCATGCGAAGGTTCTTCTCGGTGCTGTCTGTGAGCACTTCGCCGAGGAGTTCCGCGAATTTCGCAGCGTGTTCCGCCTCTTCGAACGCGGCTGTCTTCCAATATTCGCCGATTTCCGGATAGCCTTCTCTGTAAGCGACACGGCTCATGGCGAGATACATGCCGACTTCCGAGCATTCACCGGTGAAGTTCGCGCGAAGATCTTCGATAATGTCTTCCGGAGCGCCTTCCGCGACACCGACGATGTGTTCCGCAGCCCAGGTCATTTCCTCGTCCTGTTTGATGAATTTGGATGCCGGAGCTTTGCAGACCGGGCACTGTTCCGGAGCAGCATCTCCCTCAAAAACATAACCGCATACGCCGCATACCCATTTTGCCATTGTAACTTCCTCCTTATGGTTGTTATTAATTATATCCTTTGGCTATTTATGTGAAAAGCACACGCCGGTGCATCATCACCTTACTGAATGTGACATTCCCCGGAAAGCGCAGGCCTTTGAATACGGCAGCACTTTTTATTATCCGAAAAACCCGGGGGACGGCTGCGTTTTCATTTTCCTGCGCATTTTTCGCACTGCCCGTAAAAGAAGAGCTGCGAGTCCTCAACGCGTCCGCCGCTTTTATTTTCCGCCTGCTGCGCCGTGGTTTCTGGACAAATGACGTCGACATCCGACACCGACCCGCATGAGCGGCAGATCAGGTGGCTGTGGGCCGAGGTGTTGGGATCATAGTGTTCTTTCCCGTCGCCGGTCGCGAAGGTCCGGATCTTTCCGAGTTCCGTCAGCAGGGAGAGGTTGCGGTAGACCGTTCCGAGGCTGATCTTCGGGTCCTGCATTTTCAGGTGCGCATAAATAACGTCCGCCGTAGGATGGTCCCTGCGGCTTTCCAGAAAATGCAGTATCGCTTCCCGTTGTCTGCTGTATTTGACCTGCACGGCGGTACTCCCCTGGCAAAACTAAAAACAGTAATTATTCTTGATATTAAGAGATTATCAGGAGAAAATACTGTTAGTCAAGCATAACCGAAGGTTGCTCATTGAAAATGCAGCCGTCCGGTTTTATACTGAAACAAGTAAGAGCACACCGGCGCGATGACAGTGTGAAGGACGCAGTGGAGCATTTTCTGAGGGATCGGCCGGAGCCCCCTCTTCCGGGGGAGAACGGCCGGGGGGTAGTATGGTTATTTTTCTGATCTGGTATATTGTGATCCTCGGGATCGGCATGGTCTACATGCCGCTTTCCATGCTGCTCTTTGACGGATGGAACGACCGGGGGTGGATCTTTTCCAAGAGCCTCGGCATTCTGGCCGGGGCATATGCGATGTGGGTCCTGAACTGCATGCACCGAATGCGCTTCCGGACACTGAACTGCTTTCTCATGCTGCTGCTCCCGGCAGCGGTTTTCGGCATACTCTTTCTTATTTACAGAAGAAGATATCCCGCCGCAAAGAAATCATTTCCGTGGAAACGGATCCTCGGAGAGGAGATCGCATTTTTTCTGTTGATGGCGCTGTGGACCTATATCATCGGGTTTCGGCCGGAGGCTTACGGCACGGAAAAATTCATGGATTACGGTTTTATGACCTCCATGCTCCGCAGCGACTACATGCCGTTTGCCGATCCGTGGTACGCCGGGGAAGCCGTCAACTATTATTACGGCGGCCAGTATATCGCCGCCTGGCTTGTGCGCCTGTCCCAGGTGCGCGCCGGAGAAGGTTATAATCTTATGCGCGCCCTGATCGCGGCCATGAGCTGCATGCTGCCGTTCTCACTGACTTCGCAGATGATGGCGGACCGCCTGAACGGGCTGCGCGGAGGGAAAAACAGCGCCGGATCCGGTATGCGGAATATAGCGGCGGAGATCGCTGCCGGCACTGCCGCGGGGTGCGCGGTCGCATTCTGCGGAAATTTTCACTATGTCATTTACGGGATCATCGTGCCGCTCATCAAAAAGATCAACGGTACTGCGGCAACGTATTATTACTGGTTTCCGGATTCGACGCGCTATATCGGCTATCACCCGGACACGGAGGACAAGACGATCCACGAATTTCCTTCCTATTCCACGGTGCTGGGAGATCTGCACGCGCATTATATCAATATCCTGTTTGTCGTTCTCGTGACCGCAGTCGTCTACGCCTGGGCGAGACGACAGTTTATGGAAAATGAAAGACTCGCGTTCCGGAACAGACTTATGACGCACAGGAACGGCGCGGAAAATCTCTCCGGAACGGACAGCGCGGCGGGGCAGAAACACTTTGATTCCGCGGCGGCAGAAGAGCAGGCGGAGAAGGTATTTTCCTTTATTCGGGGGATCTTCCGCCCGGAGATCCTGCTGATCGGACTTGTGACCGGTCTGTTCCGATGGACGAATTTCTGGGATTTCCCGATTTATTACGTCGTCTGCGGCTCGATCATATTTTTTACGAATCTCAGAAGATACCGGAAGTCCCCGAAGATCTTCTGGACAGTGATGATCGCGGAGGCCGCCGTGATGTTCCTGTGCGGAAAGATCGCGGCACTGCCGTTTACGTCTACATTTGACCAGATCTCCAGCGAGATCGGGAAGACCCATTCGCACTCCCCGCTTTATCAGCTGCTGATCCTTTGGTGGCTTCCGGTGACGGTCTCCGTATGGTTCATCGCGGCGAGGATCCGGGAGAGGGTGCAGGCGGTCCGAGCAGCTGCTTCGGAAGCTGCTGAATCCGGGAAAAATGACGAATCCCGCGAAGACAGTGAACCGGAAACCCCGGGTATCGCTCTCGAAGAGCGCAGCGAAGACACGGCCCGGGAAAAATGGATAAAAGTAAAACATGCCCTGCAGACAGCTCTGACGGCATTCCTTGATTTCTTTGAAAATCTCACCCTGCCGGATATGGCGGCGGTCCTGTTCGCGGCGTGCGCGATGGGGCTTGTGTGGATGCCGGAAGTGATCTATGTC
Source organism: Lachnospiraceae bacterium (assembly GCA_015057835.1). Classification (GTDB taxonomy): domain Bacteria; phylum Bacillota; class Clostridia; order Lachnospirales; family Lachnospiraceae; genus Chordicoccus. The sequence continues at coordinate 61,394 of SVDL01000001.1, read as the reverse complement.
AAGGACATTTACACCGCTTCCCACTACCGCGCCAACACGATGTTCAAGCTGACCTATCAGGCATTTATCCTGTTCGGGATCGTGATGGGCTATGTGCTCGTCCGGGCGATCGTCCTGTATCTTGAGGAGGCGTCGGCGAGATCCGCTTCTTTTGAGGCAGTGCGGACGGAGGAAAGTGAAGGGGGCAGAACGGGAGAGGCTGCATTTGACGGGGAGAAACGTCGGAGCGGGAAGAACGGATTTGCCGGAGAAGACCGTCAGACCGGGAAGATAGCATTTACCGGGGAGGATCGTCGGATCGGGAAGGCCGCATTTGCCGGAGCGGTCGTCGGCCTTGTGATGCTGGCGCTCACGGGAGGCTTCATTTTCCGAAGCGTACATGACTGGTTCGGGAATATTTTCCGGCCTTCGGAACGGATCAGCACGGATGCGTCGGTCTTTATTTCCGAAGATTTCCCAAATGATTTCGGCGCAGTCGCCTGGCTCAATTCCCATGTGCCGGACCAGCCGGTCATTCTGGAGGCAAATGGCGACAGCTACAGCGATTACGGCCGGGTCAGCGTCGCGACGGGCCTTCCGACCGTCATGGGGTGGTACGTGCACGAGTGGCTGTGGAGAAATAATACCGCGGTGCAGAATCTGCGGGTGCAGGATATCGAGACGATCTACACGTCCGATGATGAGGAGATGGTGCGGGTCCTGATCGACAAGTATCACATCCGCTACATTTACATCGGAGGGCTGGAGCGGGAGAAATTCCCGGAATTGAACGATGCATTGCTGCAGCGGCTCGGAGAGGTGGCGTACTCCGACGGGAAGACCACCTATATCATGCGGATCGGGGAGTGAGGAGCGGATTTATGCCGCCGGCCTCCTCCTGCGCGACTTTCGCCAAAGGAGCCCGGAATGATCCTAAGGAGGGGCCCGCTTGCGGGAAGATCCCTTAGGATGCCTTAGCGGCGAGCGTGTTAAGAAAAAGTGCGGTGCACTTTTTACTTCTTTGAGCTCCGTTATTCATGGGCTCCGGGGGACGACGCGTGAGCAAAGGAGGAGGCCTGCGGCTCCCAAATTAGAATAATAATCTCGAATGAATTCGTTCTCACTCCCGCTTACTTTATGCTATAATGAGGCTTAATTATTACAGCGCGGCCCATTTGTCGCGCGGAATATGGAGGACATAAAAAATGAGCAACAAAGGACCTTACTATCTGACGACCGCGATCGCGTACGCGTCGGGCAAACCGCATATCGGCAATACCTACGAGATCGTCCTCGCGGATGCCATCGCAAGATACAAGAGACTGGAGGGATACGACGTGTTCTTTCAGACCGGTACCGATGAGCACGGTCAGAAGATCGAGAATAAAGCGCAGGACGCCGGAAAAGCGCCGAAGGCGTTTGTCGACGAGACAGCGGCCGAGATCAAGAGAATCTGGGATCTCATGAACACGTCCTATGACAAATTCATCCGCACGACGGACGACTATCACGAGAAACAGGTCCAGAAAATGTTCAAAAAGATGTACGACAAGGGCGACATCTATAAAGGAGAATACTCGGGATGGTACTGCACCGCCTGCGAATCCTTCTTTACGGAGGCGCAGCTTGTGGACGGATGCTGTCCGGACTGCGGCGGCCCGGTCTCACTTGAGAAGGAAGAGGCGTACTTCTTTAAAATGAGCAAATACGCCGACCGCCTGATCGATCACATCAATAAACATCCGGAGTTCATTCAGCCGGTCTCCCGCAAGAACGAGATGATGAACAATTTCCTTCTGCCGGGCCTCCAGGATCTGTGCGTCTCCCGCACTTCCTTCAAATGGGGCATCCCGGTGGATTTCGATCCGGATCATGTCGTCTACGTCTGGCTCGACGCGCTGACAAACTACATCACCGGCATCGGCTATGACGCGGAAGGAGAGGGCACGGAGCGCTTTAAGAAGTACTGGCCGGCGGACCTGCATCTGATCGGCAAGGATATTATCCGTTTCCATACCATTTACTGGCCGATCTTCCTGATGTCCCTGGACGTCCCGCTTCCGAAGCAGGTGTTCGGACATCCGTGGCTCCTGCAGGGCAGCGGCAAGATGAGCAAATCCAAGGGAAATGTCCTCTACGCGGACGAACTCGTGGATATTTTCGGCGTGGACGCGGTCCGTTATTTCGTGCTGCATGAAATGCCGTTTGAAAATGACGGCGTCATTTCCTGGGAACTCATGGTCGAGCGCATGAACTCGGATCTCGCAAATACCCTCGGCAACCTCGTCAACCGGACGATCGCCATGACAAATAAATATTTCGGCGGCGCGGTAACCAGCCCGGCGGCCTTCGAGGCCTCTTTCAGCGAGGAGGAGAAGGCAGTGGACGATGATCTCCGGGCGGTCGTCACCGGCACCATCGGAAAAGTCGCGGAGAAAATGGAACAGCTGCGCGTTGCGGACTCCCTGACCGAGATCTTCAACCTGTTCAAGCGCTGCAACAAATACATCGACGAGACAGAACCATGGAAACTCGCGAAGGACGAGGCGAAGCAGGACCGGCTGAAAGCCGTGCTCTACAACCTGCTCGAGGGCATTTACACCGGAACGGCACTGGTCGCCCCGTTTATGCCTGAGACTGCGGAAAAGATCTTTGCGCAGATCAATGTGACGGCGCCGGAATACGACGACCTCGCGAAATGGGGCAAATATCCGGACGGAAACAAGGTCACCGATCAGCCGGAGATCCTGTTCGCGCGCATGGATATCAAAGAACTGGCTGCCAAAGTCAATGAGCGCCATCCCGGCACTTTCGTAGACGACGCTGCGGAAGCGGAAGCGGCTGCCAAGGCGGAGCGCGAGAAAAAGAAAGCCGAAAAGGCGGCCAAGAAAGCGGCGGCGAAAGCCAAAGCGGAAGCTGCGAAGGCCGCGGAGACAGAGAATGCCGCGGGAGAAGGGGAAGACGGCGCGAAACCCCTTATCAAATATGATGATTTTGATAAGCTGCAGTTTGCGGTCGGAGAGATCCTCGAGTGCAGAAAAGTCGAAAACTCCGAGAAGCTGCTCTGCTCCCAGGTGAAGATCGGCGGGAAAGTCGTGCAGATCTGCTCCGGTATTCAGAAATATTACACGCCGGAAGAAATGGTCGGCAGAAAGGTCATGGTCCTTGTGAACCTGAAGCCTCGGAAAATGGCGGGGCTCCTTTCGGAGGGCATGCTTCTGTGCGCGGAGAGCCCGGACGGAAAGCTGGCGCTTATGAGCCCGGCGGATCCGGAAATGCCGGCGGGATCGGTGATCTGCTGATCGCCGGGAAAGCCGGAAAATGATAAAAAACGCGAATGGCTGCGGGATGGTTTCATTTCGCAGCCGTTTTTTGAAACAGCAGGCTGCGTTTCAGCGCATTTTTCGAAGCGCAAAGATGACAATAGCCCGGACGGAAGTTTTTTAAAGGAAAGAAAAGATGCTGGAAATATTTGACACACACGCCCATTACCACGCGGAACAGTTCGACGGGGACCGGGATGCGGTCCTTGCGGCGATGCATGCGGGTTTTGATAAGCCGTTGAAAGAGAAGCCGGAGGAGCTGCCGAAGGAGCACGCGGCAGAGGGCGGGGAACCGGAATACAGGATCCGCACGATCGTTGACATTGCGGCGGAACGGGACAGTCTTGACAAGGTCATGGACCTCACGCGGCGGTACGATTTTATTTACGGGGCCATCGGACTGCACCCGGATGAGATCGCGGATCTGACGCCGGAGACGGAGGCTTATATGGAGCGCCTGCTCGAGGAGCCGAAAATCGTCGCCGTGGGTGAGATCGGCATCGATTATTACTGGAACAAAGAGGCGAGAGATGTCCAGATCGCCGGTTTCCGGAGGCAGATCGACATGGCTGTCCGGCACGGGCTGCCGATCATTGTGCACTCCCGGGAAGCGGCAGAGGACACGATGAATACAGTAAAGGCACATGCGCAGGCAATCGAGGCAGCGGTCCGGGCGCGCAGGGGGCTGCAACATGCTGCGTGTCCGGGGATCATTCACTGCTATTCCTATTCCGCCGAGCACGCCAGAATGTATGCCGATATGGGATTTATGCTTGGAATAGGCGGCGTCGTAACTTATAAAAACGCGAAAAAACTCAAAGAAGTGGTCCGCGCGGTCCCGCTGGAAAACCTGGTGCTCGAGACGGACTGCCCGTATCTCTCCCCGACCCCGTTCCGCGGAAAGCGGAACGACTCCCGCATGCTGGCGTATGTGGCGGAGGAGATCGCGTCCATCAGGGGGATCTCCGTGAGGGAAGTCACGGAGCAGACGATGAGGAATACAAGGGATCTCTTTGAGATCTGAGAAGTCATTTCTTTGTGTAACGATTCAACACAGCAGCATTCTCCGCTTAATGACGGAATGTATAGATTTCTCCCTGCCGCATCGTTGTCATCGGCCTCGGAAAATGCTATGATAAAAGTACATATGGACCCGTCCATCGGGACGATAATAATCTATTCGGAAGGACAGCAGAAATGAGAAAAGAATATCATTTTACCGACTACGACCAGTATCTGTTCGGACATGCTACCCACTACGATATCTACAATAAACTCGGTTCCCACACAGCCGTAAAAGACGGACAGGAAGGAATCTATTTTGCCGTCTGGGCGCCGCATGCGAAGTCCGTTTCGGTCGTCGGTGATTTCAACGGCTGGGATACGCAGGCGGATCCGATGGTCTGGACCGGCGATCTCGGTGTCTGGGAATGCTTCATTTCCGGCGCGGCAGTCGGGCAGAAGTATAAGTATTTCATTATCGGCTCCGGCGGACAGGAACTGTACAAGGCGGATCCGTTTGCCAACCACGCGGAGCTCCGTCCGGGAACGGCTTCGGTGATCTGTGATATTTCCGAACTCAAATGGACGGATGACAAATGGATGAAGGCCCGCAAGTCCTTCGACATCGAGAAGGACCCGATGCTGATCTACGAATGCCATATCGGCTCCTGGATGAAGCATCCCTTCTTTGAGGAAGGGATCGAGGGATGCTACACATATCGTGAATTTGCGGAGGCGATCGCCGATTACTGCAAGGAAATGAGCTACACGCATGTGGAACTCATGGGCATCGAGGAGTATCCGTTCGACGGCTCCTGGGGCTATCAGGTCACGGGCTATTTCGCGCCGACGTCCCGCTACGGAACGCCGGAGGATTTCCAGTACATGGTCAATTATCTCCATGAGAAGGGAATCGGCGTGATCCTTGACTGGGTGCCCGCGCATTTTCCGAGAGATGCCCACGGCCTGGCTGATTTCGACGGCGCACCGCTGTATGAATATGCGGATACGCGCAAGGGCGAGCATAAGGAATGGGGGACGAAGGTATTTGACTACAGCCGCCTGGAAGTCAAGAATTTCCTGATCGCGAGCGCGCTCTTCTGGATCGAGAACATGCACATCGACGGCCTGCGTGTGGACGCCGTCGCTTCGATGCTCTATCTCGACTACAACCGCAAGGACGGGGAATGGGTCGCAAATGAGTACGGCGGAAACTATAACCTCGAGGCGATCGAATTCTTTAAACACCTCAACTCGCTGATCCTCGGCAGAAACAAAGGCGCTGTCATGATCGCGGAAGAGTCGACGGCATTTCCGAGAATTACCGGGAAGCCGGAGGATGACGGACTCGGATTCTCCATGAAATGGAACATGGGCTGGATGAATGATTTCCTGGAGTATATGAAGCTCGATCCGTTTTTCCGGAAGGACAATCATCATAAGATGACATTTTCCACTTCCTATGCCTACAGTGAGCGCTATATCCTGGTCCTTTCCCACGATGAGGTCGTACACCTTAAGTGCTCCATGCTTGAAAAGATGCCGGGTCTTATGGGAGATAAATTCGCCAATCTCCGCGCCGGCTACACCTTTATGACCGGACATCCGGGGAAGAAGCTCCTGTTCATGGGACAGGAATTCGGCCAGCACCGCGAATGGAGCGAAGCCCGTGAACTTGACTGGTTCGTCCTTGAGGATGAGCAGAACCGGAGCCTGCAGTACTACGTGCGCGCACTGAACCGCCTCTACAGGAGATATCCGGCGCTGTACGAGACAGACTACGATCCGCGCGGATTTGAGTGGATCAATGCGGACGACAACTACCGCAGCATTTACTCGTTCATGAGAAAATCCCTGGACGGCAAGAACAACCTGCTTTTCGTCATCAACTTCACACCGATCGCCTACGACGACTTCCGGGTCGGCGTTCCGGTCAAGGGAAGATTCTCCCTGGTCCTTGGCACCGGCGGCCCAGGCGCAGCGAAGGTCCTGACGAGCAAAGACAAGCTGGTGCGCATGTCCAAAAAGTCGGAGTGCGACGGCAGGCCGTATTCGATCGGATTTAAGCTTCCGGCTTACGGGGCTTATGTGTTTAAGTTTGATTATATCTGAAATATCAATCGATTCTAAAAACTGTTATTAGTGACTTTTATTCACGAAACACCGTGGTTATTCTGACCACGGTGTTTTTTATTTGAAAGGAATAGACTGGAGAACTATTGGAACAAATAAAAGTGAAAATAAAAAATGGTAACGAAAAGGGGACTTGTAGGATGATAGCTTGTTAACATAATTCATGATTATGTTAATCTTTGGAACTATATGATTTTGATAGTAAAAATGACAACCAATAATAGGTTTATTTTGGGTGTCTTTTTTGGAGCAATCCCGTTTTTTCTCCAAAATAATAAAAAACATGATAAAAAACTTGATTATAAGGATAATTTGAGAAGGTAAAACCTGTATTATTGTTACTTCTTTTTCGTTGTAGGCATTATTTTTCCAAACAAATCATCAGGCGTCCCGCGTGAGTTTTTATGTCTGTATAACAATTATTCTTCATTGATTCACTTTTCATTTGCATTTCTCCCACAATAATTGTAAGATGGCGATTACGGCATGTCCGGCTGGCAGAGCTGCAATAATCAAAACTGCTCATCAGCCTTTATCGGACTGACAGATCAGCAGTGTGTCAAACTGACAGATCAACTGTGTCAAACTGTCTGATCAGTAAAAAGGAGAATTATGCACTGGTACAAAGAATCTGTTTTTTATCACATTTACCCGCTGGGACTGACCGGCGCGGCAAAGATCAATGAATATAAAGATACCGAACACCGCCTCATGAACCTGCTCCCCTGGATCCTGCACCTGAAAGATCTTGGCGTCACAGGCCTCTACATCGGTCCGATTTTTGAATCCGGAAGCCACGGCTACGACACGACGGATTACCGGATGGTGGACCGCCGGCTCGGCACAAATGAAGACCTGAAAAACTTTGTAAAAGAATGTCATGCGGCAGGGATCCGGGTGATCCTGGACGCCGTTTTCAACCACACCGGCCGTGACTTTTTTGCGTTCCGCGACCTGCGCGAAAACAGGGAGCAGTCCGCTTACCGCGACTGGTACTGCAATGTTAATTTCTGGAACAACAATGAATATAACGACGGTTTTTCCTACGACAACTGGGGCGGTCACAACATGCTCGCCAAGCTGAACGTGTGGAATCCTGAAGTCCGGGAGTACCTCTTCGACACGGTCCGTTTCTGGGTAAATGAATTCGACATCGACGGCCTCCGTCTCGACGCCGCTGACGTTCTGGATTTCGGATTTATGAGAGATCTGCGCGGCGTGGCAAATGCAGTCAAGCCGGATTTCTGGCTCATGGGAGAAGTCATTCACGGCGAATATCAGCGCTGGCTGAACCCCGAAATGCTCCATTCCGTCACCGATTACGCCATGCACAAAGCGCTGTGGAGCGGCCACAATGACCACAATTATTTTGAAATCGCGCATACGCTGAACCGTTCCATGCAGAACGGGATCGACCCGCGCGCGCTGTACCGCTTCGTGGACAACCACGACGTCGAAAGGATCTATAACAAGCTGGATAACAAAGCGAATTTTGAGCCCGTCCACATTCTTCTTTTCGCGCTTCCGGGCATTCCGTCTCTTTATTACGGCTCGGAATTCGCCATCGAAGGAAAGAAAGAAAAGGGATCGGACGATTCTCTTCGTCCCTGCCTGAATCTGTGCGAACTTCTGCAGCAGAGAAGAGAGCCTTATGAGCTGATCAAAAAACTTGCCGGACTCTATCATAAAGAAAATGATCTTGCCGCCGGCGACTATGAACAACTGATCCTCACAACACGCCAGTACGCGTTCCGAAGGGGGCACCTCATCATTGCCGTCAACAATGATGAGCAGGAAAATGAGATGTGGATCCGCTGCGGCGACGGCATTTACCGCGGTGCATTGCATGGGCATGAATACACTTCCGAAAACGGAGGCATGAGTGTTAAGATTCCTGCGAACAGTGGGGAGATTTTCTGTCCGATGTGAACGAAACCGCAGCTGAATCACGATAGTTGAACATGCAGTAACATCCTTGTTAACAGAAATAATGCCTGGCCAATGTATCTGCGAGCTGTACATCAAGAGAATGATTCTCGGCTTCGAAAGTCATGATAAGATTTTTTCCGGGAATGTAACCGGAACGGATATATTTGGGGAGTTTGTAATCGAAATTATTCCTGAATCTCAGTATTTCAAAAGAAACATTCCCGCCGCGATCCCGCCCAGCAGGACAGCAGCAAAGACAATGTCATACCATTTTACTCTCGGGATCTGAGAATATGTGCGGTTCCGGCTTCCGTCAAATCCCTTTGATTCCATGGACATGGCGACGGAGGAGGACCACCGGATGCTGTTGACGAGCATCGTGAACAGCGGCTTCAGCGAGAGAAAACCGGAGGGGATGCCGCGGACAGCAAAAGCGGTGCGCACCTGGCCGTATTCCCGGACCATATGAGGCATGAGATTGACCGCCGCGAGAATACTGTAGGCAAATTTCGGCGAGAGGCGGCACTGATGCATCAGCGAGAAAATAAAATCTTCCCCCTTTGTCGACAGCGCAAAGAAAATACCGAGTCCCGCAAATGCCAGCAGCCTTGTGGACAGCTGCAGCGCGGTGCGCAGATTCTGCGACATCGCGGCGCGGACCGCGTAGGGAACGGAAGAGAGCGTCGACAGGTCGGCGTCCGTGACGGAACTTCCCCTAGCGTAAAGAAGTCCCATCATAAAGAATCCGAAGGCGGCGACCAGCGCGGGAAGCAGGATCTTTCCGATCCTCACGGGCCTCGCGTCGGAGAAAAACAACAGCAGGATCACGCAGGAACCGAAAATGATCAGGTTCAGGCTGACGAGATACGCGAAAGAGAGCATGATCGCCGCGGCCATGACGGAGATGGCTTTTATGGAAGGATTCAGTTTTTCAAGTTTCATTCTGCTGCCTCCCGTTCTGCTGTTTTTATTTTGTCCCCGGGTGACATCTCATCCTGCTTTTCGGAGCAGCGATGGGAATCTTCCCCGGCAGGCAGTTCCTCCGGATCGATCGCAGACAGTTCCTCCGGCTCACCCGCAAGCAGCTCCTCCGGATCGATCGCGAAAAACTTCCGGTCGCGCAGCTCATAGACTCTGTCGGCATATACCCCGGCGAGTGTCCTGTCATGGGTGATGAACACGACTGTCAGACCCTCTTCGCGGACTTTGGCGGCCAGATGTTCCATAATAGCGGCCGTGGAGCGGTAATCCTGTCCGTAAGTGGGTTCATCGAGGAGAAGGATCTGCTGCCCGCCGGACAGAACGGAGAGGACCGCGAGCCGCCGCTGCTGTCCCTGGGAGAGCATGTAGGGAGAATATTTCTTTTTGTCAGAGAGCCCGTAACGGCTGAGAAGCGTTTCCGCTTCTTCCGCGACAGCGTCCGCGGTGAGGCGCGGATGCCAGATCCGGATGCCTTCCGTTACCTCTTCCAGAACGTTCTGCGTGATGAACTGGTTGGCGGGATTCTGGAAAACGATGCCGATCTGACGGTACAGTTTCTTCTTTTTCTGCTTTGTGACCGGGGATCCGTTTACGACAATGTCCCCGCTGTACGGGTGCTGTTTTAAGAGGGAGAGAAATGTCGTCGTCTTTCCGGAGCCGCTCTCCCCTAAAATAGCGGACAGGGTGCCGGCAGGGAAATCTGCGGACGCATTTTCAAGCAGATTTCGGGTACTTCCCTCAAATGAGGGAATGGTGACATTTTCAAAGCGGATCGCAGGGGGAACGTCCGAAAGACCGGACGGCGATGAGGACCCGCTGCTGCCGGCCTGTTCCTCACGGTGAATGTCTTTTTGATGGTCCTCCCGGAGCTCAAAAAAGCCTTCCCGGTGAATGTCCTTCCTATGGCGCTCCCGGAGCTCAAAGAGGCCCTCCCGGTCGAAGATCTCGCGGAAAGAGTCGAGATTTGTCCGGTCAATGCCGCGGGCGGCCGCTTTTGCGCCCGCTTCGAGAACGATGAATTCGTCGGCGGCATTTTTCCAGAGATCGATCTGGTGATCGATCGCGAGGATCGTGCGGCCTTCCTCCCGGAGGCGGACGATGAGGGATACCAGTTCGAGAGCATTTTTCCGGTCAATATTGGCAAATGACTCATCGAGGATGAGAAGCCGGCTCCCCAGAGCGTAAATGCAGGTGAGCATCGCCTTCTGTTTTTCCCCTCCGGAGAGAGTGAAAAGGGAGCGGTCCAGAAGATCTTCCGTGCCGAGGGCATGCGCGGCGTCGCGGATCCGGCCGTCCATTTCCGGTGCAGGGACGCTGATATTTTCGAGACAGAAAACAAGTTCGGAGCGGAGGGTGTTCATGCAGAACTGCAGATCCGGATTCTGAAAGACGAATCCGATATACGCGGCGCGGCGGCTGATGGGGAGATCGGAGACATTTTCCCCGAAAACGCGGATCGAACCGCTCTCGAGGAAACCGCCGTTTTCCGGATAAAGACCGGAGAGGACCCCCGCGAGCGTGCTTTTTCCGCAGCCGCTGGATCCCATGAGAACGGTAATGGTGCCTTCCCGGATGGTGAGATCCGTGTGGTCGAGAATGTTTCTCTTCCCTTTTTCGAAATAGCGGAAGACGACGTCTTTCATCTCGACAGCAAAGGAAGAAGTATCTCCTGCAGCTGTGTGGGATGGCGCATCCGACGAGGATTTGCGGGACGGCGCATCTCCTGCAGCTGTGCGGGATGGCGCATTCGGAGCAGTGGATGGGGTATTATTCGGTTCGACAGTATTTTCAGAAATCATCAGTGGTTCCCCGGAAAAGAAAAGGGAGCGGCCGAAGCCGGTCGCTCCCGAAAAAATACGGATCAGTCTTCAAACGATGCGTCGGTGCCTTCGGAGACCGCATATCCGCGGAGCACGCCGGCTTTTGCGAGTTTGTCGCAAAGAAGCGGAGTGATGATGCCGCAGAACAGGATGGCGCTGATGATGCGGACGACCAGCATGAGGGCAAGGACCGGAACCGCGATCATTTTATACCCGCTGACGAACAGGTTGTAGATCAGGGTCAGAACGGAGCAGACCACGGCGGAAGTGATCATGACCGGGCGGCGGAAGTCTTTGTAGCCTTTCAGAGCGATCGGAAGTTCGATGCCAAAGCCCTGGATGACGCCGGAGAGAATGACGATCGGTCCGAAATAGTTGCCGAGGAGGCATTCGATGACCGCGGCGATGATCTCGGTGACAACGCCGGTGCCCGGCTTGCGCATGACATAGATGGCAAATGCCGCCGGCATGAAGTAAATGCCGTAGAACGGCTCATAGCCGAGGGAACCCATTCCCGCGGGGGCGAGAAGTCCGTAGAGGATACCGCCGGCATAGGTCGCGCCGAGCAGGAGAACGCCGAAGAGCACGGAGCAGATCGCGATCATAAGAACATCTTTTAATTTCCAGCCTTTATTCTGTGTATTCATTGTATCAATCCTCCTTTGTAGGGCTGTTGCAGTTGATGGTGTAGTGAAGGATGTAGTGAGATACCGTCTCGGAAGCATCCATGAGCGCGCAGACCTCTTCGAGGTAGTCAAAGACATCCTGCACGTCGCCGCCGATCCTTGTCGCGTAGTGGATCGTCGTTGGGTTCAGGCCTTTATCCTGAGCCATGTACCAGACCTTGGCGATATCGTCGACGTAATTGCCGGTGCCCATCGGGTAGAGGGCGAGCTTGCAGTTGACCGGGAAGTGCTTCCCCTCATAACTGCTCACATTGGGGGCGTCTCCCGTTTTGTCCAGCATACTGTCGCCGGAGACATCGCCGGGGCAGCCTTTGGAGTACTGTCCCTCGAGCGCCATGTGAACGCCGGGTTCATAAGCGTTGATAAACAGCGCTTTGACGGCGTCCGCGACATAAGGAAGGCGTCCGCGGTAGACCGTTGACAGAGCATCCGTCTCGCTCCAGACGTAAGACGTATCCGTCTTTTCCAGAGCGCCGAGAATAATGTCGATATAGCGGTCCGTCATCGGGTAAAGTGTAAACCGGCATCCCGCGATCGGCAGATCGGTTCCCCGTCCCTCCCAGGGCAGGTCGTTCCTTGCGCAGCTGCAGCTGCATGATTCCTGTGCCATAAAACATCTCCTTTCTTCAGATAAGATGGCAAAGCAGCAGGCAGTACATTCTGTGAATGTCGGAAACGGGATGCGGTGTGAAACGGGAAAACTTCTTTCCGTTTTTCATGATGTCCGTCAAAGCTGTATAAAACGAAAAAGAAGCTTTCCCGAGCACACGCAAGAAAGCTTCTTTCAAGACTGTTCAATGAGCAGATCGAATTACTTCCCTACGCCGGCACTGCCCGGATCAGGTTCGAAGGGTCAGACGTTTTTCGTCTTCTCAGCTCCTAGGAGTTCCCCCAGAATTACGATTCTGATATTCAGTTGAATACTGCCGTTAAGTATTATATGCCTGTCAAAATGGAATGTCAACGGCGGCGCGCATATACCGATGTGTCGACGACGTTGGGGCTTTCGCCCCCTCTGCAGACGGTCACGCATGTCTCCGCCGTCATCATCATCATACGGGCACGGGCTTCCCTGGCCAGTGCGGCGCTGTGAGGCGTACCGATGAAATTCGGTGCGGAAAGCAGGGGGTGATCCGCGGGGAGAGGTTCGCTGGTAAATACATCCGCCGCCGCTCCCGCGATCCGTCCTTCCCGGAGCGCTTCCGAAAGAGCATTTTCATCGACAATGCCTCCGCGGCTGTTGTTAATGAGAAATGCGCCCGGCTTCATGAAACGAAGTTCATTTTCTCCGATCAGCCCTCTCGTTGACGGGTTCAGCGGCACGTGGACCGTGACAAAATCGCTGTCGGCAAGGAGTTTCGTGAGGTCGTCATAGTAGATGCATCCCGCGCCTTCCACTTCTTCTCTCTTTTTTTCCGGCGCCTCGGCACCGGTCTGAAGTCCGATCGTCCGCATGCCTATTGCCCGGCAGAGTTTGGCGGTCAGCCTTCCGATGCCGCCCACACCGATAATTCCCACTGTTTTTCCGGAGATCTCAAAGGAATGACCGGCATTGCGGACGTTCCAGTTTCCGCTGTGCAGTCCCTGATCCGCGTTTTTCAGATCTTTTGCGAGAGCGAGGATCATCGCGAGCGTGTGTTCCGCGACAGCCAGGGAGTTGGATCCCCGGGCAATGCCGCACGCAATGCCCAGTTCCGTCGCGTGTTCGACATCCATATTGTCGTAGCCGATACCGACGTGGGCGACGATCTTGAGTTTCGGACAGCGGTCCATGACGTCTGCGCGGCATTCGCCGCTGCGGATGATCAGGGCGTCGGCATCTTCGAGCTGTCCGGCGCAGGAGGGGATGTCGGAGGAGTTCAATACCAGGACATCGATACCATTTTCCCTTATATAATTCATAGCCTCGTCATCGAGGGCGTGTGTAAGTGCGAATAACATGAATCATCCTATCATTATTTATTAACGGGTGCCTTGGATTTTTCTATACGTTCGCCGGTCGCCGGATCGATATACCAGACCGCAAACCCGGTGAATGCAAAGAGGAGCGCAAAAAGCGGCGCGAGGAAACTCAGATAGAGGTAAGGAATATACTCCGCGAAGGTCACGCCGAGCGCTCCGCAGAAATAGATCGCGTTGGTGTGCCAGGGCATCATGGCGCCGCCCAGCGTGCCGCAGTCCTCCATGGTCCGGGAGAGAACCTCCGGAGCCACGCCTTTTTCCCGGAAGATCGGGTTCATGAGTTTGCCGGTCAGGACGTGGGACATGGACTGTGTGCAGCCGATCGCGCTGGAGAGATAGGAGACCAGCATCGTGCTGACAACGAGTCCGGGCACATTTTTGATCTTCTTGACGAACAGGCCGAGCAGATTGTTAAGGATCCCCATCTTATCGAGCATACCGCCCATTCCCATCGCGAAGATCATGATGCAGATGATGCTGTACATACTGGCGATGCCGCCGCGGTTCAGCAGCTTGTCTACAAGGAGAATGCCGGATTCAATACTGTAGCCGGACAGCATTGCCGTCATGACATCCTTAAAGGTGGATCCCTGCGCGATCATGGCCGTGATCCCTCCTCCCACGGCGCCGAGCATGATGGTCGGGAAAGCCGGAACTTTAAAGAGCAGAAGAACGATAACCAGAATGACCGGGATCAGTGTCAGGACACTGAGGTTGAAGTTGGCGGACAAGCCTCCGAGATACTCCTCGATCGTCGTCGGGTCGTAGTTGGCGACCGAATAGCGGTGGCCGATGACGGCAAAGATCACGACCGAGATCAGCCAGGAAGGAACGGTCGTCCAGAGCATGGAGCGGATGTGACCGAAAAGTGTGGATCCTGCCATGGCGGAGGAAAGATTCGTTGTGTCGGAGAACGGAGACAGCTTATCGCCGAAAAGCGCGCCGCAGATGACCGCGCCGGCGATGACGCCGGCCGGGAAGCCCATACTGAGACCGATCCCCATGCAGGCGAGGCCTGCGGATGCGGCGGAGCCGTAGGATGTGCCTGTGCAGACGGAAAGGATGGAGCACAGGATCATTGTCGCCGGAAGGAAAATGCCGGGGCTGACGATCCTGAGACCGTAGTAGATCAAAGTCGGTACGGTGCCGCTGAGGATCCATGCACCGATCAGACATCCGACTGCGGCAACGATCATAATGGACTGGAAGCCCGCCCGGACCCCGTCCAGAGCGTATCCTTCGACGGCATGCCAGTCACGTTTGGTGATGACAGCATAAATATACATGATCAGCCACGTCATGAGAAGCGGAATGACAAGCGCGAGACCGAGACGCACGCAGACGACGATCTCCACAATAATGACGGCCATGAGGATCAGTGAATCCCGCATGGAAATCTGCATTCTTTCCTCTTTTTCCTTACTCATAGTCAACTGTTTCCCCCTTTTGACTCTGTTCCGCGTTTTCGGCGGCGATGATGCCGCCGCGCTGCCTGGCCGTTCTCCGCGGTGACGGCGGCAGAACGGCTCAAAATTCACATCATATTTGCATATGAATGAATAAACTATACCATTGTTTTAAATTAAATTCATTGATTTCCCAAAAAAAGCAGAAAAAAGTCTCTTCCTGTTTCCGAATCTCATTTGATGCCGTTTTGATTTGACAGGGGTGTTATAATACACCTTAAGTATGCGGCAGCCGTTCGGACAGGTGCATTTTCCGGCTGAAACGGCATCCGGCCGCAGCTGTTTCTCATTTGTCTTATTGAGGGGAGAATAATAAGACCAAATAAGGAGATTAGTAATTATGAACAAAAACAGAATCGGAAAATTCAGCCCGGTCGGCAAACGCCTTCTGGCGGCTGCTCTGGCGCTGGTCATGATCAGCCTTGCAGCGGTGAGCGCCCGGGCGGACAGCAGCGACTGCGTCGTCGCGCTGGGAGCGGATCTGAGCAGTGAGGAGCGCGCGGCGGTCCTGACAGGCCTCGGCCTCACGGAAGAGACCCTTTCCCAGAACAAGGTCATTACCGTGACCAACGCGGATGAGCACGAATATCTCGACAGTTATCTTCCGAAAGAAGTGATCGGATCGAGAGCGCTCTCTTCCTGTAAGGTGAAGAAGGCGTCGTCCGGCACCGGCATCAGAGTGGAGACCCACAATATTTCCTATTGTACGGAAGCGATGTATCAGAATGCGCTGGCGACAGCCGGTCTCGAAAATGCTGAAGTCGTCGTCGCCGGTCCGTTCAGCCTCTCCGGCACGGCCGCGCTGGTCGGAGCGATCAAAGCCTACGGGGAAATGGAGGGCATCCATATCTCGCCGGAAAATATCGACGTCTCGACGGAAGAGATCGTCACGACGAGCCAGCTGGCGGAAAAGATCGAGGACCCGAAGAAAGCCGCGGAGCTGATCGCCGCAGCGAAACAGATCGTTGCGGAAGAAGGGCTCACGGATGAGGAAAAGATCGGAAAAGTCGTCGACGAGCTGTGCCTGAAAATGGAGATCACGCTGACTGTCGAAGAGAGACAGACCGTCATCAATCTTCTGATCAAGTTCTCGAAGCTGAATATAGACGTGGACAAGCTGACGAAACAGGCGGGAACCGTCTATGAAGAGCTGAAGAATCAGGGGATCGATCTCTCGGAATACGGGATCACCGAGTCGGATATGGAAGGGATCCTGGGATTCTTCGTGAAGATCTGGAATGTGATCAAGGGACTCTTCCATTGAAAAAGATAACAGGGTTTGAAGAGACAGTAGAAAAATCCGGCCGTGAAGGCCGGATTTTTTGCTGGACAAAACGTATCGCGCGCAGTTGTTTCTCAAGCGCTGCGGGAAGCGGTGAAGAGCCGCTTCAGCGGATCAGCGGGCCACGCCTGACACGATATCGCGGAAGCCCTCGATCAGGACGGCGGCGTCCATTCCCCAGGTCACGATGTCGTAGCCCATCTCGTAGTAGTCGTTGATCCAGTCGCGGTTGCCGGTGAAGATCATCGAGAATTTGCCCGCGGCTTTGCAGGCGGCGAGGATCCGTTCCAGCGCGGCAACGAAGACCGGGTTTTTGAACTGTCCCGGGATGCCCATGGAGATGGAGAGGTCGAAGGGTCCGACGAAAATGCCGTCGACGCCCTCAAGAGCGGTGATCTCTTCGATGTGTTCGAGCGCTCCGACGGTCTCGCACTGCGGAATGAGGAGCGTCTCGCGGTTCCAGAATTCAAACTGGGTCTCCATGGATTCCGTTCCCGGATAAGCGTATCCCCAGCGGTCTTTTTTGCTGCCGCAGAAACCGCGCTTGCCGACGGGCGGATATTTGGAGTATTCGATCAGTTCTTTGACCTGATCGATCTTTTCGATATAGGGAACAATGAGTCCCTGCGCGCCGACATCGAGCAGCTTCATGACGGCGGGGCGGGAAACTTCCCGCACGCGGCAGAAAGGCGTGAGGCCGGAATGTTCACAGGCGCGGATGCATTCCTCGGAGGATTCCACATCGAAGGGTCCGTGTTCATTGTCGATAATGACGTAGTCAAGACCGGTCATGCCGAGCGCTTCAATGACGCTGGCGCCGCCCAGTTCGACGAAAGTCCCGAAGGGACGCTTTTTGTCTTTGACCATCGATAATACTTTGTTTTCCATTCCCTTTTTTCCCTCTTTCTGCAGCTGGTCCGCGGTATGGATGCGAAAAACGGGTTCCGTCCGCGGATAATTCTTCAAACATCCGGAGATACCGCTTACTGATGCGGTCTACAGCGTCATTATCCGGTAAAATTCCGGGTTTGTAAAGTCCTTAAGGCAGAAGACAGATGATGCTTTTGCCGCGCTATGTTACAATACCTTCTATAGAAAATGAAATCCAGGAGGAAATGAACTATGATCGCAGATATCATTACCCCTAAAAAACAGCTTTTTCTGTCCGGCGCCCACACGGAGCTGCGGGCGCAGAATTCCCGCACCCGCAGAGTGACCTGTGTGCAGGGGAATCTTCTCGGAAACACCCGGACCGAGATCTCCGGCGTGTCAGCGAGAGTCTATAAAAACGGGACCTACGGATTTTCGTCCATGGCGGAGCTCTCCGGGGACGCGGCGGAGGCCGTGCTGAGAGCAGCTTCGGAAAATGCCGCCTTCATGGACGGGCATGTCCGGAAAGGAAAGCCGGCGCTTCCTCATTTGCCCTATACGAAGATCGTCACGGCAAATGATATCGAAAATGCCGACCAGAAGATCTATATCGACTTTGTCCGTGAACTGGATGCCTACATTGACAGGACATATAAGGATCTCGCCAGCCGGACGGTGGTGGCGTATGAAGATTCCATGGAAAAGGATCTGGTCACCTCGGACGGGATCGACGCCCACACGCTGATCCCACGGTCCTACGTCTTTATTATCCTGAGCGCGGAGACCCCGTCGGGTCAGCCGGTGGAACTCTTTGAGGCGCCCGGCGGAGAGGGGACCTTCGGAGAAGTATTCAAAGATCCCGCACAGCTTTATCCGGTCGTGGACCGGCTCCATGAGAAGATCATGCAGAAGAGGGAGGGCGTCTACGCGGAAGCGGGCGAGAAGACGGTCATCCTGGGAGGCATGATGACGGGAATGCTGGCGCACGAGGCGGTCGGCCACACTGTCGAGGCGGATATCGTGCTGGGCGGTTCCGTCGCTGCCAGAATGCTCGGAAAACGGGTCGCCAGCGATCTCGTGACGATGACGGATTTTGCCCATACCGCATTCGGAGAGCGGGCGCCGCTGCCGGTATTCGCGGATGATGAGGGGACGAAAGCGGAGGACGCGGTCCTCATTAAGGACGGGATCCTCACGGGATACATGAACAGCAGGGAGACGGCGCAGCATTTCGGCATGGAACCGAAGGGCAACGCCAGGGGATTCCTGTTTTCGGACGAACCCCTGATCCGCATGCGCAATACGGCAGTCCATCCGGGCAAAGATAAACTGGAAGACATGATCGCCTCGATCGACGACGGGTACTACCTGATCAGCTCGACGAACGGCGAGGCGGATACCACCGGGGAATTCATGTTCGGCGTGAGTCTCGGCTACGAGATCAAAAACGGAAAACTCGGGAGAGCATTGCTCGACACGACGGTTTCGGGGATCGCCTTCGATATGCTGAAGACCGTGGATATGGTCAGTGACGAGATGGTCTGGATGAGCTCCGGATTCTGCGGCAAGAAACAGCCGATGCCGGTGGGCATGGGCGGACCGGCTCTCCGGTGCCGCATTACCATCGGCGGAAGGTAAAAGGTCTCTGCCCGGAAGACGGGCGTGTTCAGAAAAGTGTCGGGCACTTTTTCCATTTAGAGATATAGGAGCTTAACAGTATGGATAAACTGAGAGAGATCGCCGGCAGGGTGCTGGCATTTGCCAAAGAGGCGGGAGCGGACGCGGCCCAGTGCAGTGTGCGCGAGAGCGAAACGAAAGAATTTAATGTGGACGGCGGCGCATTTTCCCTGATGAGGACCCTTTTTGACCAGAGTGTATCCGTTACGGTCCTCAAAGACGGACGGCAGGGCGCGGTGGGCGTCAACCGGTTCGATGAGGAATCCCTCCGGCAGGCCGTGTCGGATGCCGCGGCGGCGGCCGAAAGCGCCGCGCCGGACGACGCGTGGGAATTTGACAAAAGCGGCACAAAAAAGAGCTTCGTGAAAGGCTGCCCGGAGTGCGATACGGAGAAGCTCTTCGAAAGGACGAAAGAACTGCTCACGACCATCGGGGAGCGCTTCCCGAAGCTGGTCATCGATCAGATGATCACGGATCATGAGTCGGGGCGGATCATTTACTGCAATTCGTACGGAACGTCTTATGAGACAGTCTACGGGTCCTATGAATTTTACGTCGGATACTCGGCGCAGGAGGGCGATAAGAGTTCCCACACCTATGGTTCCTCCGGAAGACTCGACAACCTGGACAAGCCGTTTATCGAGTGCGCCATGACGGAGAAGGAACTCACGGACACGGAGGCGCAGGCCTGTCCGGAACCGATGGACGGGAAATTTACGGGAACGGTCGTATTTACCCCCGAGTGCCTCCGGGAAGTCGTATTTGATACGATCCTCAGCCAGTTTATTTCGGACCGCGCCCTGATCGAGGGGACCAGCATTTGGAAAGAAAAGATCGGGCAGGAGGTGGCGTCGCCGGCATTTTCCTTCTCGCTCGCCCCGAATGACCCGAGGATTGTGTGCGGGACAAGATATACTTCGGAGGGATTTCCGGCGGAAGATTTCGACGTCATCCGGAACGGCGTGCTGAAGAGCTTTGTGCTCAGCCAGTACGGCGCGAACAAAACGGGAAAACAGCGCAGCGGCAATACCTCGGGATCCATTATCTGCGAACCGGGGGATACGCCTCTTGCGGGGATCATCGGGGGGATCAGCCGCGGCATCGTCATCGGAAGATTTTCCGGCGGGCGGCCCACCGCGAACGGCGAATTTTCCGGCGTCGCGAAGAACAGTTTCCTCATCGAGGACGGAAAGATCACAAAAGCGCTGTCCGAGACCATGGTCAGCGCGAACCTCCACGAGATGCTGCATAAACTGCGGGCGGTCAGCTCGGAAGTGCAGGAGAACGGGAGCTCGGTGGTGCCCTATATCGCTTTTGACGGCGTCACGGTGAGCGGCAAGTAAAAGCACTGATGCTTTTTCGATGCCGCTCCGATGTAGGATCATGCCGGATGGGACGGGCCCAGGGGGGGCGGTTCTCTTTGGCCCCTTCACATTCCGAAACAGCCACTCTCGTTCTCTCGAGCGACTTTTGCCAAAGGAGCCCGGAGACGCTTGTCTTCCGGCCGGAACTGCTTTCTGCCTGGGCTCCGGGGGACGACGCCCGAGCGAGAGAGAATGAGAGTGGCGATTGGAGAGGCCAAAGAGAACCGTCCCCTGGACCCGCTGCCCCCGGAAGGAGACTGATTTGATACGAATTCTGATAGTGGAAGATGAAAAGCCGATCCGGAACCTGATCCGGATCAGCCTCAAAAATGCCGGCTACTTCTGCGATACGGCGGAAGACGGAAGTGAAGCGGCGGATAAGATCGACGAGAACCGGTACGATCTGATCCTGCTGGATGTGATGCTGCCCGGAATTGACGGCTTTGAACTCATGGAGTACATCCGGCCGCTCGAGATCCCGGTGATTTTCCTGACGGCGAAAAACGCGGTCAACGACCGGGTCAAAGGGCTGAAAATGGGGGCGGAGGACTACATCGTCAAGCCATTTGAGATCGCGGAGCTGCTCGCGAGGGTCGAAGTGGTGCTGCGGCGCTATAAAAAGACGGAGGAGATCTTTACCTTTGGGGATCTCACGGTGGATGTTTCCATGATGAAAGTAACGCGCGGCGGGGAAGAAATACCGCTGACGCCGAAAGAATATGAACTGCTGCTCCTGTTCCTGCGCACGCCCAACACCGCGCTCTACCGCGAGACGATCTACGAGCGGGTCTGGGGAGGAGAAATGCAGTTCGGCAGCAAGACCGTGGACCTGCATGTCCAGAGGCTCCGCAAAAAAGCGGGCCTTGAAAAGGAACTGCAGGCCGTCAATAAAGTCGGTTACCGGCTGGAAGTGCCCAGATGAGCTTCCGGCTGCGCATAACTCTGAGCATGATCGCCGTGATCGCCGTGCTTTTCAGCATCGGCGGGGCGGCGCTGATCAGCGCGTCTTTTAATATTTCCATTGAAAAAGAAGAAGAGGAGGCGGTGGGAAACACCCGCCTTACGCTCCGGATGCTGGAGATGGTCGGCGAGGGCCAGTCCTGGTTCAATGAAGAGGAACTCACGGACACCCTTCAGAAGATCTCGGACCGGAGTTCTTTTGACGCCGTTCGTCTTCTGCGGGCGGAGGCGCAGACGGAAGAAGAGAGCGCCGGGGAAAATGCCGGACAAGGCCCTGTTTTTACAAAGGGGAATACGGGGGATTTTCCGGAACCCTTCTCCGCGGCGTCGGCAGGCGGGATCACCGTGCACTATCCGGCTGCAAGGGCGGCGCGGCCGCGTCTTTTCACGACATCGACGCTGTCGATCGGCGATGACGCGTATATCCTGCAGATCGCCAGCGACCTGGAAGCGGTCTACCGCGTGAGAGCCCAGCAGAGAACTCTTTTCGGCAGGATCTATATCGCGCTCATTCTGCTCGCGGCGGGGCTTTCCTATCTGACGTCGACGGTCGTGACGAGATCCCTCCGGAAACTTTCCCGGGCGAGCCGGGAGATCGCGTCCGGAAATCTCTCCTATCGGACCAACATAGGCAGCGAAGACGAGATCGGCAGGCTCTCCCGCGACTTTGACCGGATGGCGGAGAATCTCGAGGAAAATATCAGCCGGATCCGGGAAGAAGGGGAGCGCAAGGAACAGTTCATGGGAGCCTTTACCCATGAGCTGAAAACCCCCATGACGTCTATCATCGGCTATGCGGACCTGCTCCGCTCCCAGGCGCTCACGCCGGAGGAACAGGCGGATGCAGTGGACTACATTTTCTCCGAGGGAAAGCGGCTCGAGAACATGTCGCTGAAACTTCTGGATCTGTTCGTCGCGGACAAAAATGAGATCGTGCTCCAGACCGTTTCTCCGAAAGAGCTCATCGGGGATATCGCGGAGCATCTGAAACCTGTATTTGACAAAGCGGGAATTACGATCACCGCGTCCTGCGGAGAGGGAAAATGCGCCCTCGAGCCGGATCTCTTCCGCACCCTTCTCATCAATCTCCTCGATAATGCGAGAAAAGCGATGCCGGACGGCGGCAGGGCGTTTATCGGGGCAAAATCAGAAGGCGGACAATGGCATTTTGCTGTCGCGGATACCGGCAGGGGAATGGCGCCGGAGGAAGTGAAACATATCACGGAGGCATTTTACCGCGTTGACAAATCCCGGGCGAGACAGGAGGGAAGCGCGGGACTCGGACTTGCGCTCTGCGAGAAGATCGTCACCCTGCACGGCGGCACGATGGATTTTGAAAGCGAACCGGGAAAAGGAACGACGGTCCATGTACGAATCCCGGCAAAGGAGGTGACGGCGGATGAAGAGTGACGCAGACAGAGAAAAGATCCGCCGGAGACTGATCCGCGATCTCATTGCCGCGGCGGTCGTCATCGTTGTGTTCCTGGCCTATTTTATTCCCGGTATCGTGGCGGGAATGCAGGATCTCTCCCTGGCCGGCAGGAAGTCGAGCTATGAGACCGAGCAGGTCCGTTTTGTCTCGGAAAACAGGATCCTTGCGGAGAGGCTCCGGACGATCCACCGCAATTTCGACGATGAGATCAGCTTTATCGAGCTGAAGAACGGACAGAAAATGAACAGGGAGACCGCGGTGCGCGAGATGCAGGCAGAGATCGAAAAAATGCTGACCTTCGCGGCGGGCTCCGAAAACGCGGGCAGCGATGTTCCGAAGAAGGAAGACGGCCCGGAGGCGGTCTGCCGCTATTATCTCGAGGCGCTCCGGACAGGAGACCTGGAAGCGGAAGCTTATGCGGGAATGGCCGTGAACGGGTCGGATCAGGATCCGTTTATTCTCTGGGTATGCGACTTTTATTCGGAAGCCGGGTTTGACATCACCGGCATTCTGGATGAGAACAGCGGAAAATTATTATGTCTTTCCGTCAATGACTGGACCACGGGCTATGCGGGATGGAATTATGAAACGCTGGAGAAAATGATAAGCAGGTGCATAGCCGGATATTACGAAATGAATATCACAGGCACTGCTCTGTGGAAGGAGGAACCCTATATTCTTACAGTCGGACTTGAGAGGGAGGGAGAAGTCATTACTCTTCCGGTCATCATCTCGGACGGGATGTTTGCTTTCAATTCTCCGGAGAGTTCCGGCTATTTCGCGGATTACGGCGTGTCCGCGGAACAGCTGTTTGAGCATGATTCCGACGAAGAGCCGGAACCGGTTCCGGATGCAAATTACGAGGAGGTCACGGAGCCCCCGGCGGAAGAAGAAGGATACAAAATGCCGGAGAAGGACGGATGAAAAAGCGGAAGCGGAGGAAAACCTCTGCTTCCGCTTTTTTATCCGTCTGGGGAAGACGCCTTCAAGGCAGATAGTGTTCGAAAATGACCGCGTCCGTATCCTTCTCGTCATATTTTCCGTGACTCGTCCAGCATACCCGGAAAGCTCCCATCGCTTCCGCGAAGCGGACCGATCCGGGTTTCCGGCCGACCTCATAGGCGATAAACTGGGGTCTTCCGTAAAAATTGCACAGGCACCGGCTGAAGATCTCTTTGGCAGCTGCCGGCGTATCGTCATTATACGACTCTTTCGGGCAGGCGAGCTGTCCCCGGAAGATCCACGGCGCGTTCATGCGGAACCAGCGGACGATGCGGGGATC
Source organism: Lachnospiraceae bacterium (assembly GCA_015057835.1). Classification (GTDB taxonomy): domain Bacteria; phylum Bacillota; class Clostridia; order Lachnospirales; family Lachnospiraceae; genus Chordicoccus. The sequence continues at coordinate 37,246 of SVDL01000001.1, read as the reverse complement.
AAAGCTCTCGATACAGTAGTCTCCCCGGTAGGCGAACAGCATGTCTCTCGCTTTGAGAGAGAGCTCCGCGTTGCGCGGACCCTGGCTCTTCAGCTCCACGATCAGGGGGACCGCCCCGTTCACGAGGGCGAGGACTTCCGAGAAGAGCGGGATCTGTTCCTCCGTTCCGAAAAGACGGAGTTCTTTTAATTCCGCGAGCGTGAGGTCCGATACCGGGCGGTCCACACCGCAGGCGCGCTTCAGATCGTCGTCGTGCATGACGACGACTTCGCCTTCTTTGGAGAGCTGGATGTCCAGCTCGATCCCATATCCTTTTTCCACGGCAAGGCCGAACGCCTTGAGGGAGTTCTCCGGAACAGACTGATCTTCTTTGTAAAGCCCGCGGTGGGCAAAATAGCGGTGCGCAAAAGGTTCGGCCGCTTTAGCGGTATATTTTCCGGGACCGACCATGAGCATGCCGCCCCCTGCGGCTGCGGCGGCGCACACCGGAACGGCGGCGAGGATCTTTGTAAGGGTTTTGGACATATCTGTTACCTCCGGGCGGGGATGGATCCGTTATGAACAGGAGATCATGCTTCACGGGAGTAATCCGGACAGCACTGTCATTTAAAGTATAGCAAAAATCGGGTAAATGAAAACCGGGAATTGATGAACCGCGTGAAAAAACATCTTCGGGCAGCGCCGGTATTTGCCCAAAACACAAAGGCATAGTAAAATAGAAACGTAAGATCCCTGCAAACCCGAAAAATGCATTATTTACGGAGGATCAGCCATGAAACTCAATTATAAGCGTACCGTCTGCGTCGGTTTCGCGTTTTTCCTCATCTGCGCCTTCTGGCAGGCGTATGACAACACGATCCCGCTGATCCTGACGAACAAGTTCGGCATGTCCCAGACGGTCTCGGGCGTCATCATGGCGCTTGACAACATTCTCGCGCTTTTCATGCTCCCGCTGTTCGGCGCGCTTTCGGACCGCACGAAGACCCGCATGGGCAGACGCACGCCGTATATTCTGTTCGGTACGGTCGTGGCCGTGGCGGCATTTGTCGGCCTGTCCGTCGTCGACGGCATGCAGCTGAAGCAGATCGGGGACATCGCGAAGATCGACGACCCCGCCGCCCTGGAGGCGATCTACGATGAGACGGCGCAGCAGGAACTTCTGACGCCCGACGGGGAGACGTTTATTCCGTCGCATGTATTTTCAAAAGAAGAATTCACGGCGATCCGCTCCATGACGGTGGAAGAGGAGAAGGCAGTGACCAATCCTGCTTACACGAAGTATGTCGTCCCCTCCCGGAATGCTGTCATCCGGCGCATCTCCTCCGAAAACAGGGGGACTCTTGTGATCTTCATCGCGCTTCTTCTGATCGCCCTGATCTCCATGGCGACGTTCCGCTCGCCGGCAGTGGCGCTCATGCCGGATGTCACGATGAAGCCATTGCGCTCAAAAGCCAATGCGGTGATCAATCTGATGGGCAGCGCCGGAGGCATTCTTGTGCTCGTACTCGGCATGGTGTTCGCGACAAGCGCCGTCCGCAATTCCATGATGAGCTATATGACCTATTTCTGCGTGATCGCGGGAGTGATGCTCGCCGCGCTCCTGATCTTCATGCTGACGGTGCGTGAGCCGCAGTTTGTCAAGGAAATGGAGGAGCAGAGCCGCCGGTTCGGACTTGATGAGGAGGAAAATGAGGACGCGGCGGCGGAAAGCGGCAGCGGAAATGCGGACGCGAAAAACCCGGCAAAAGAGCCGGGAAGGGCAAAACTGAGTGCCGGGCAGAAGCGGTCGATGGCATTTATCCTGGCTTCCATCGTCCTTTGGTTTGCCGGCTACAACGCCGTGACCTCCAAATATTCCGTCTACGCGAGCACGATCCTGCACAAAGATTATAACCTCACCCTGATCATTGCCCAGGCGGCTGCGATCGTATCCTATCTGCCGGTCGGCATGATCGCCTCGAAAGCCGGCCGGAAAAAGACCATTCTGGCGGGCGTCGTCATGCTGGCTGCCGCGTTCGGGACCGCGGCATTTATGAGGGCGGATTCCCCGACAATGCTCATGAACGCGATGTTCGCTCTGGCGGGGATCGCGTGGGCGACGATCAACGTCAACTCGTTCCCGATGGTCGTCGAGATGTGCTCCGGCGCGGATGTGGGACGATATACGGGATATTACTACACGGCATCCATGGCCGCGCAGGTCATGACGCCGATCTTCTCCGGATTCCTCATGGATAAACTGGGGATGACCGTGCTGTTCCCCTATGCGGTGCTGTTCGTCGCGGCAGCATTTGTCACCATGCTCTTCGTGAAGCACGGCGACTCCAGGCCGATCGTGAAGAAAGGGCTGGAAGCCCTGGAGGATATGGATGCGGATTGACGTTTCGATGTTTGAAAATACGAAAGAGAAGCTTTCCGAGATCTACGGGAGCGCCGAGGCGTCACGGATCCTCATGACGGTCATGCCGGGCATTACCGCGGATTTCCGGAAAATGCTGGAGACATCCGCCCCGGGTGAGACCGTCCGGGAAGTGTATAATCTCGAGGACGGGCGCTGCGCCATCTGCCTCGAGGGCGTGCGGAAAGGCACGGAGGGGACGGTCACGCGGATGTTTGCCGCTAAAAAATAAAAGACTGCTTCCGGCCGTGCCGGGAAACAGTCTCTTTGCGTAATCGCGTCAGATCTCAAGAAGAGCGGAGCGGTTCTTCTCCAGATGATCTTTCATGGCGGCGGACGCCGCGTCCGGATCATGGGCTTCGATCGCCGTGAGGATCGCGCGGTGCCCGATGATGGTCTCTGTGAGGAGGGAGGTCCCGTTGAGGGAGCCGAAAAGGCCGACCGAATAGCTGATGATCGGGATCAGTTTCGGAACCACGAGGTTGTGGGTGCATTTCGCGATGGAAATGTGATATTTTCTGTCGTTTTCGAGGTGATCCACGCCGCCGTAAATATCTTCCTCGACGCGGGAGCAGTTCTCCCGGAGGATCACGAGATCCTTTTCATCCGCTTTGGCCGCCGCGATGCCGGCGACCCACGGCTCCAGCCGGATCCGGACCTCGAGGAGGTCGAGCCCCAGTTTTTTCTGATCTTTCAGATACGCAAATCCGAGCGGATCGTCGATCTGCCCCGGGTGTTTCGCGATAAACGTTCCCTTACCCCGGCGGATCTCCAGTACATTCCGGGCGACGAGCAGCTTGACCGCCTCGCGGACAGTGCCGCGCCCGACATGGAGATAGGCGGCGAGCTCAAACTCATTGGGCAGTTTATCCCCCGCGGAGAGCTGACGGTCGATGATCAGCTGGGAGATCTGGTCCGCCGCGCGGGAGGGCAGCGGCTGATCCGTATTTTTTATAGTTTTAAATTCAGAGGATTCCATATCTTCTCCCTGACCGTACATTGCTGAACCTGAAATTGCAGGATGCACCGGTTTTTGCGGATCGTTTCAGAATGTACTGATTCTGTATTTTTCAAAACATGTGACGTCGGACGTCTTATGCAATCATATTACCAAAGCCAGTAAAAAAAAGGAATTGACAAATGTGTGGAAAATAGGGCGTTATTTTTGTTACTATTTCCGAGTTGAGACGTATGACGTCGTATGCTACAATCGTTGTAGTGAAATCGCAGCGGGCTTTTTCTGCTCCGCTGCGGCGCGAATCAACATAGTATTTCAAAAAAAGCATTTCATAATAAGGAAGAGAGGTTCTTGAACATGAAAGCAATCAAACTTGAGAAACCCTGGGATATTTCCTGCGTCGAGATGGAAAAACCGGCAGCTCCGGGCAAAGGAGAAGCGCTGATCAAGATTATGACAGCCGGCATCTGCGGTTCCGATATCGGTGCTTTCCGCGGAACGAACGGTCTGGTCTCCTATCCGAGAGTCATCGGACATGAGCTCGCAGGCGTGATCGAAGCAATCGACGAAGAGAATAACCCGAAGGGATTCAAGGTCGGTGACGAAGTTATCGTCGATCCGTACATTTACTGCGGAAAATGCTATCCCTGCTCCATCGGCCGCACCAATTGCTGCACGAGCCTTAAGGTTCTCGGTGTTCAGACCGAAGGCGGCATGGCCGAGTATTTCTGCCATCCGTCCAAACTCCTTGTGAAAAAGCCGGCGGAAATGAGCTGGACGCTCGCCGCCATGGCAGAGCCGCTTACGATCTCTCTGCACGGCGTGCACAGAGGCGGACTGAAAGAAGGCGAATTCTGCGCGATCTACGGCGCAGGCCCCATCGGCCTTCTGGCCGGCATGGTCGCCGAAGCTTACGGCGCACATGCGATCCTGATCGATATCGTACAGGAACGCCTTGACTTCGCGAAAGAACTCGGCATTGAGTATATCATCAACTCCGGCAAGGAAGATCCGGTGGCGGTCGTCAGCGAGATCACCGGCGGACAGATGGCCCAGCAGGTCATGGAATGCACCGGCGCCAATCCCTGCATCCGCGGATCCCTTGACCTCGTCTCCAACGCAGGCCGCATTACCTTCACCGGATGGCCGAAGAAAGAGACCTCTCTTCCGACGGACGTATTTACAAAGAAAGAGATCGATATCCGCGGCGCACGCACAAGCGCGGGCGAATTTGAGGAAGCGATCGACCTGATCGTCTCCGGCAAAGTCGATATCATCAAGATCCTGACGAAGACCGTTTCCATGGAAGAAGCTCCGGAGACCATCGTCGATATCGAGAAGAATCCGGGCAACTACATGAAGGTCGTTGTCAAAGTCGGCGAAGAATAATAATTGCCGCTGAAGCCGCCGGATGAAGGAGAACTGCCGTCAGACGGAAAGCTGCCGGAAAAGCCGGCGGCTTCGGCACTCAGAATAGTGGAGTAATGAGTATGAACGAAATCTATATTTCCCCGGAAGGACGCGCCGTCACACAGCAGGAGATGGAAGAAGCCGTCGACGCGCTGCTCGCGCAGAAGACCGGACTGAAGAAAGTGCTTATTATCCCGCCGGATTACACAAGGTGCTTTTCCTTTGCGGGAGAATTTACGAAAATTCTCTACCGGAAGCTGAAAGATACGGCGCAGGTCGATATCATTCCCGCGGTCGGCACCCACATGGAAGTGAGCAAAGAGGAGAAAGAGGCGTTTTTCGGGACGGAGATCCCCGACAGCTGCTACCTTGTGCATCACTGGCAGACCGATACGGTAAAGCTGGGCGTCGTTCCCGCGGAATACAACGCGGAGATCTCGGACGGACTGTTTCCGGAAGACATTGAAGTTGAGGTCAACCACAATCTTGTGGACGGCGGATATGACCTGATCATTTCCGTGGGCCAGGTGGTGCCTCACGAAGTCGTCGGCATGGCGAACTATTCCAAGAACATTTTCGTCGGCCTCGGCGGGCGCAGCATGATCAACAAGTCCCACATGCTCAGCGCGATCTGCGGCATGGAGAAAGCTCTGGGCGTCATGAATTCCCCGGCAAGAAAGCTGTACGACTACGCGCAGCAGCATTTCCTGGACGGAAAATTCCCGCTGGTATTCATCCAGACGGTCACGAAGGAAGACAGCGACGGAAATGTGCAGCTCCGCGGCGTATTCATCGGCGAAACGAGAAAGCCCTTTGAAAATGCCTGCGCGCTCTCCCAGAAGCTCAATATCACCTATGTGGACCGTCCGGCGAAAAAAGTCGTGGCTTATCTGGATCCGAAGGAACTCAAGACGACCTGGGTCGGCAATAAGGGCGTGTACCGCTGCCGCATGATCGTCGCGGACGGCGGCGAACTGCTGCTTCTCGCGCCGGGCATCCAGGCGTTCGGCGAAAATGAGGAAATGGACGAGATGACGAGAACGTTGGGCTACACCGGCACGAAGCGCGTTCTCGGCCTCTACCGCCAGGGTAAGGTCTTTGAGGGCAAGCTCATGAGCGCCGCGCATCTCATTCAGGGGTCTTCGGAAGGACGTTTCACCATTACCTATGCGACAAAGCCGGAACTCATGTCTCAGGCGGAGATCAACGGTGTCGGATACGAGTGGCTGGACTACAATGAGGCCGTGAAGAAATACGATCCCGAAAAGCTGAAAGAAGGCTGGAACACGATGCCGGACGGCGAGGAGATCTACTTTGTTCCGACTCCCGCACTGGGCTTGTGGAAAATTAAAGAGTAATACAATAGATATGCAGAAAGAATGTCCTCCGAGCTCATGCGTCGTCCCCCGGAGCCCCGCAGAAGGTTTTTCCATTTTACAGACAAGCGTCTCCGGGCTCCTTTGGCTAAAATCGCCCGGCGGACATTCTCCTGCAGTTTCAATCAATTAATACTTATTTATTTAAAAAAGAAAAGGAGATTTATTTTATGAAGAGTTCATGGCGTTGGTATGGAGATGACGATCCGGTAAAACTGAGTGAGATCCGCCAGATCCCGGGAATGCGCTCGATCGTATCCGCAGTTTATGATGTAAAGCCCGGCGAAGTATGGCCGGAAGAGAGCCTTGCGCACATCAAAGAAGAGTGCGAAAAGAACGGCCTCGTATTTGACGTCGTTGAGTCGATCCCGGTCGCGGAAGACATTAAGCTCGGCCGCCCGGACCGCGAACGCATGATCGAGAATTACTGCGAGAACATCCGCCGCTGCGCGAAATACGGCGTAAAATGCATCACTTACAACTTTATGCCGATCTTTGACTGGACGAGAACACAGCTCGACAAAGTCAATGCGGACGGCTCCACGACACTTGTCATGTACTGGGAACAGCTGAACGGTCTTGATCCGATGACCCAGGATATTCACCTTCCGGGCTGGGATTCCAGCTATACGCAGGATGAAGTCCGCGGCCTGTTCGCTGAATACGACAAACTCGGCAAAGAAGGTCTCTGGAAGAACCTTGAGTACTTCCTTAAGAAGATCATCCCGGTCGCGGAGGAGTGCGGCGTCGTGATGGTGATTCATCCGGATGATCCGCCATACGATATTTTCGGCCTTCCGCGCATCATCAGCTGCGAAGCGGATCTCGACAGACTGCTCTCCATCGTGGACAGCCCGGCGAACTCCCTCTGCCTGTGCACCGGTTCCTTAGGATGCTCCGCAAAGAACGATATCCCGTATCTGACCGCGAAATACGCGAAGATGGGCCGCATCGGCTTCATGCACATCCGCAACGTCCTGATCCTCGAGGATACCTCTTTTGAAGAGGCGGGACATCTCTCCCAGAACGGCACGCTCGACATGAACGCTATCATCAAGGCGCTCGTCGATAACGGATTCGAAGGCTACTTCCGTCCGGACCACGGCCGCATGATCTGGGGCGAGACCGGGAAACCGGGCTACGGCCTGTATGACCGCGCTCTCGGCTCGGCTTATCTCAACGGCCTCATCGAGGCGAACGGCGGCAAGATCGAGACGCTGTAATTGAAACGAAATCAGAAAGACAGAGCAGTGCCCGGCGGATGTGCCGGGCGCTGTTTTTTATCGGAAGCTCCTGTTTGACATTCCTGTATACAGATAATAAAATCTTAGTATCTTCTAAATTTGATCTTTCTAATGATTCTCTGAATCACCTCCGGACAGCAGGTGCTGTTTGGGAAAAAGACAGTTTTCAGAAAGCAAGGGTCCATTTATGAAATTCTGGAAAATGAACGGGGCCGGCAACGACTTCATCCTCATCAATAATATAGAAGAAAAACTTCCGCAGGAAGTGTTCCCGGAGCTGGCCAGAACACTCTGCGCAAGGCGCCTTTCGATCGGGGCAGACGGCATGATGATCGTTGAAAAGCCCTCCATGGGCGGGGATCTCAGAATGATATTTTATAATTCGGACGGGAGCCTCGGGGAAATGTGCGGCAACGGCGCCCGCTGCATCTGCCGCTACGCGGTCGAGAGCGGACTGTCCCAAGGGGAGCGCCAGGTCATTGAGACGACTGCCGGCATTGTGACGGGGGAACGCCTGGATGAGAGAAATTTCAGGATCCGGCTGAACGATCCGTCCGTCGTGGAGACATCTCATCCTCTCGAAATAGACGGAAAGACGTATCCGGCCGCTTATGTCGTCCTCGGAGACCCGGGAATTCCGCACACATGCGTTCCGGTCAGCGGTCTTGCGGACTGTGACAAGGACGCGCTCCGGGAGCTCGGCAGGAAAATGCGTTTTCACGAATCTTTCCCCAAAGGAGCAAATGTCAATTTCTTTGAGATCCTGGAAAACGGCGAGATCCTTGAGTACACTTACGAGCGCGGCGTAGAAGATTTTACTTACGCCTGCGGCACGGGAACGGGGTCCGTCGGCGCATCCCTCGCGGTCAGTGCCGCTAGATGCAGGGCGGGACAGAAAGACGCTCCGGACCTTATGGCGGAGAAAGCCGGCTGTGTCAGGGATGCCGTTCACTCCTTCATTCTGCATATGGCGGGAGGAACGCTCACTGTGGACGTCGTTCTTGACGGGGATCACGTGAAAGATCTGTTCCTCTCCGGTCCGACCAACATTGTGGCGGTCGGGGAAGTCCGGGACGAAGAGCTGGCGGTCTTCTGAAGCCGTACAGGTTAAAGGAACAGAAAAAGAGAGGGAATCGAAGACATCATTTCCTCTCATGAAAACAGGAGAGCAAAAAAGCGTGGATTTCAGCATTTTTCGCGGAAATTCACGCTTGCGTTCATTTTTGGGGTGTGTTATACTCGTACTCCGTGAGAGTTTCACCTTGCTTCCTTTGATAACAGGAAGGAAGCCAAATGGCCAAAAGGAGGATTAGTAAATGGCAAAGTATGAACTGGCGCTCGTCGTCAATGCCAAGATCGAAGATGAGAAGCGTGTCGCGGTCGTTAAGCGCGCACAGGGCTACATCGAACGTTTCGGCGGCAAAGTCGGCGCAACCGAAGAATGGGGCAAAAAGAGACTGGCTTATGAGATCCAGAAGATGCATGAAGGATATTATTACTTCATCAAATTCGAAGGTCAGTCCAATACTCCGAATGATCTGGAACAGAACATGCGCATCATGGACAACGTTCTGCGTTATCTGATCGTCCGCCTGGATGACGAGGCAGAGATCGGCGAGCCGAACGAGACCGATGTGAAGACAGAAGAGGCGGAAACTGCGGAAGAGACCGCGGAAGCAGCTGAGGCGGAAGAGGCTCCGGCAGCGGAAGAGGCAGCAGCAGAAGAAGCACCGGCGGCGGAAGAAGCTCCGGCAGCAGAAGAAGCCGAGTAAGGAAGACACGAACCCATTAACTGTAAACAGCAAGCCGATGAAATGAGGTAGAATATGAATATTGTTGTATTAATGGGACGTTTGACAAGAGATCCGGAAGTCCGGTATTCCGCGGGAGAAAACCCGCTCGCGATCGCGCGCTACACGCTGGCGGTCGACAGAAGATTCCGCCGGGACGGCGAACAGTCGGCAGATTTTATTTCCTGCGTCGCGTTCGGAAAAGCAGCGGAATTTGCTGAGAAGTATTTCCATCAGGGAATCCGGATCACGGTAAGCGGTCGCATTCAGACCGGAAGTTATACCAACAAAGACGGAAACAAGGTCTACACGACCGAGGTCGTCGTCGACAATCAGGAATTCGCGGAGAGCAAAGCCGCATCGGAGGCGAGCAGGGCAGCTTTTTCGCAGAATAACGGGCAGTCCTTCGGAGGACAGAACCAGAACTTCGGCGGATCCGGCTACGGCCAGTCCCAGGGCGGTTTCAGCCAGGGCGGCTACAGCAGCGCGCCGCGTGAAGTACAGCGCCCCAGCGCCCCGCAGGAAGCGGAGGACGGATTCATGAATATTCCGGAGGGAATCGACGAGGAACTTCCGTTCAATTAATTCTGATCAGAGAGGAGTTATTCTTATGCCATACAATAACGGTGAAAAAAGAGAAGGCGGTTTCAGAAGAAAGAACAATTTCCACAGAAGAAAGAAAGTCTGTGTGTTCTGCGGCTCGGAAGCGGGCGAGATCGATTACAAGGATGCTGCGAAGCTTCGCAGATACGTTTCGGAGAGAGGAAAGATCCTTCCGAGACGGATCACCGGCAACTGCGCAAAGCATCAGCGCGCGCTGACGGTTGCGGTCAAGAGAGCAAGACATCTTGCGATCATGCCGTACGTTCAGGACTGAGAAAATGCTTACGGGACACTGCCGCTGCCAGGGATGGCGCGGCAGTGTTTTTTATGGTATAATTACCGATCATATACGAGCTCTGAGATATATATGATATAATCTACAGACAGCGAAATACGCCGTAAGCATTCTGGCAGGCGTCACGCAGCAGCGCAGTCACCCGCGCACCGGAAGGCGCGTGAAATGGGACCGTATGAAAAAAGAAACGTTTTTTAAGGGAAAATATAATACTTATTTCTCATGGCCGGCTATTCTGAGCGTGCTGTGGACAGGCGCGGTGATCTGGCTGTTTTTCATAAACAGAAAGGCGGGGGCCGCAGCGCTCGCATTTCTCCTCGTGCAGATCGCCGTTTCGGTATTTCTCTATCGCTACGGGAGAAAAAATGTCGCCTATGAAATGATCAATTTCGCGGCGTGCTATGACCGCATGGAGAAAGATCTCCTGATGGATTTCGCTCTGCCGTTCGCATTTCTCGACAAAGACGGGACGGTCCTGTGGACGAACGAATTGTTCACGGAGTCGATCAGCGCGGATAATCCCATCGGCAAAAACATTTCCCGGATCATTCCGGAGCTTGTTAAGAGCGAACTGCCGAAGAAAGAGAAGCGGACAGAGCTCTCATTTATCTATCAGGACGCCCACTACCGGGCGGAGATGCAGAAGACGGATGTCCGGCAGCTCGCAGAGGGACAGAAACTCGTAGAGACGGATGAAGCGGATTATCTCATTGCGCTCTACATCTGCGACGAGAGCGAGCTGTACCGCCAGTACAGGATCAATGAGGAAAATAAGATCGTCGTCGGCATTATCGCCATCGACAACTATGACGAGGCACTGGAAAATGTCGAAGAAGTTCGCCGCTCCCTGCTTCTTGCACTGATCGACCGGCGGGTCAATAAATACTTCAGCGAGCACGACGGCGTGCTCAAAAAAGTCGATAATGAACACTATTTCTTCGTCGTGAGAAAGACCAAATACGAGGAGATGCGCGACGAGAAATTCAGCCTTATCGAGGACGTCAAGGACGTCAAGATCGGCAATGAGATGTCGGTCACGCTCTCGATGGGCCTCGGACTCAACCAGGGGTCCTTCACAAAGGACTCCGAGGCCGCGCAGGCGGCGATCGACATGGCTCTCGCGAGGGGCGGCGATCAGGTCATCGTCCGGGATAATGAAAAAGTCACCTTTTTCGGAGGACGCACCGGCGCCGTGGAAAAATACACGCGCGTCAAGGCACGCGTCAAAGCGCACGCGCTCCGCGAGATCATCAGCACAAAAGAACGCGTCGTGATCATGGGCCATAAGATCACCGACGTGGATGCGCTCGGAGCGGCCATCGGCATTTACCGCGCCGCGAAGACCCTCGGAAAGCCGGCGTTTATTGTCATTGACAGAAATTCCCGGTCCATCCAGCCGATCATCGCGGAATTCTCCGGAAAGCAGGAATACGAACAGGGGCTGTTCATCGACCGGACCCGCGCGAAGGAACTGGTGGACGGGGACACGGTCCTTGTCATCGTGGACACGAACCGGCCGAGTTACACTGAATGCAGGGAACTGCTGGACAAGACGGAGGCGATCGTCGTCCTCGACCATCACCGTCAGGGCGAGGAAGTGATCAAAAACGCGCGCCTCTCCTATATTGAACCCTATGCGTCGTCGGCGTGTGAAATGGCTTCCGAGATCCTGCAGTATTTCGACGAGGAAGTGAAGCTGAAGAGCGTCGAGGCGGACTGCATGTACGCCGGCATTATGGTGGACACAAACAATTTCAACATGAGGACAGGCGTCCGGACCTTTGAGGCGGCGGCTTACCTCCGCCGCAGCGGCGCGGATATGACCCGTGTCCGGAAGATGTTCCGGGAGGACCTCCAGGACTACACGGCCAAGGCGAAGACCATCTCGCAGGCGGAGCTCTTTATGGACTCGTTTGCCATCTCGATCTGCCCGTCAGAGGGCCTCAGCTCCCCGACGATCGTCTGCGCGCAGGCGGCCAACGAACTGCTCGGCATCGTGGGCGTCCGGGCGTCCTTTGTACTCACGGAATATAACGATCTCGTCTATGTCAGCGCGAGAGCGATCGACGAAGTCAACGTACAGCTGATCATGGAGAGGCTTGGCGGCGGCGGCCACATCAATATGGCCGGCACGCAGTTCGAGGGGCTTTCGCTCGACGAAGTCAGAGATCTCATTAAAAAAACGATCCGGGAAATGTCGGAGGAAGGAGATATATAATGAAAGTACTTCTGCTCGCAGATGTGAAGGGAAAAGGCAAAAAAGGCGATCTTATCACGGTCGCTGACGCGTACGGCAGAAACGTGCTGATCGCGAAGGGGCTCGGAGCGGAGGCAAATGCCGCCAATCTGAACGACTATAAACTGAAAAAGCAGAATCAGGCCAAAGTGGCGGCGGAAAATCTCGCCAATGCGAAAGCGCTTGCGGAAAATATTGCGGGAAAGAAGATCGTGATCCCGATCAAAGTCGGAGAAGGCGGCCGAGCCTTCGGATCGGTCTCCTCCAAAGAGATTGCGGAAGAGGCCAGAAAACAGCTCGGTCTTGACGTCGATAAGAAGAAGATCGTTCTTCCGTCGCCGATCAAAGAGCTCGGCAGCTTCGAAGTACCGCTGAAACTGCACCCGGAAGTGACGGCAAAACTTGCCGTTGAGGTCACGGAGCGTAAATAAAAATGGATGAAGCACTGATCAAACGGATCCCCCCGCATGACACCGACGCCGAAAAAGCGGTGATCGGAGCGATGCTTATGAGCAGGACCGCGGTCGTGACGGCCACGGAGACCCTCCGCGCTGAAGACTTTTATCAGCAGCAGTACGGGGTTATTTTTGATGCGATGCGGGAGATGTATGACGAGGACCGTCCGATCGATGTGATCACCCTGAACGCGAAGCTCAAAGAGAAAAATCTGCCCCCGGAGCTCTCCGGTCCCGAGATCATCCGGGAGATTGTTACCGCGGTGCAGACGTCGGCAAATGTAGCCTCCTACGCCGGGATCGTCCGGGAAAAAGCCATTCTGCGAAGACTGATCCGGACCGCCCAGGACATCGAAAATGACTGCTACATGGAAGTCAAAGCGACGGAGACGATCCTGGATGAGACCGAGAAGAACATTTTCAGTGTCATGCAGCAGAAACCGGTGGAAGACTACAAGAGCGCCAAGGAGATCGTTCTTGATACGCTGGAAAAGATCGAAAACGCCTCCAAGTCCCACAGCCATATCACGGGGCTCTCGACGGGATTTATCGATCTCGACTACAAAACAGCCGGTTTCCAGCCTTCCGACCTGATCCTCCTCGCAGCCCGTCCCTCCATGGGAAAGACCGCGCTGGCGCTGAATATCGTGACAAGGCTCGCGGTCGGACAGCACATCCCGGTGGCGATGTTCTCACTGGAGATGTCCAAAGAACAGCTTATGAACCGTATCCTCGCCCAGGAATCCCACGTGGATTCCCAGAACATCCGCACCGGCATGCTGGGGGACGAGGAGTGGATGAAGCTTGTCGAGGCAGCGGGGATCATCAGTGAGTCGACAATGGTCATTGACGATACGCCCGGCATTACGATCTCCGAGCTTCGGTCCAAGGCAAGAAAATACAAACTGGATCACGATATCAAGATCATTTTCATCGATTACCTGCAGCTCATGGCGGGCAACGGCAGGACGGACAACCGTCAGCAGGAGATCTCCGATATCTCCCGTGCGCTGAAAGCGCTGGCCCGTGAACTGAACATCCCGATCGTGGCGCTCTCCCAGCTGAACCGCTCGGTGGAGCAGAGAGAAGATCACCGTCCGATGCTCTCGGACCTCCGCGAGTCCGGAGCGATTGAGCAGGACGCGGACGTGGTCATGTTCATTTACCGCGATGAGTACTATCACAAGGATTCCGAGGATAAGGGGATCGCGGAGGTGATCGTAGCCAAACAGAGAAACGGTGCGATCGGCACGGTGAAGCTGGTCTGGCTGCCGCAGTATACTCAATTTGCGAACATGAGTACGGAGCAGAAAGGTGAAAAGAGAGGGAATTGAGCGCTTGCGGTCAATTCCCTCTCTTTTCATCTTTCTATTGCGTGCGAAGCACGGTGAGCAGACGCACGGCGTCTGCGAATGCGCCGTACTCAAACGAGATTCTCTCACTTGCCAATAAGCACGGTGAGCAGACGCTCTGCGTCTGCGAACGCGCCGTACTCATACGCTTTCTTTTCTCTTATCCGTCATTGCGTGCGAACCTTCACTCCACCCCGTTCCAGCAATACGTACAAAGCTTGCAGGGACTCACCCCCACCGCCTCGATCATATCATCCAGCCTGTTATAATGCAGCGTCGTGAAATTCAGCTCCCTCCGGATCTCCTCCAGCATCGCCGCGTACTCCGGCGAATCGGGATCCGTATATTTCTGAATCGTTTCTTCCGGGATGTCGGCTGTTCCCTCAAGGCGTTTCATCATCCGGCGCGCGATCAGTTCCATTTCCGAGGTGGAACGAGAGAAGCTCAGGTATTTGCAGCCGTAAACGATCGGCGGGCAGGCCGGTCTTACGTGGCATTCCTTCGCGCCGTTCGCGAAGAGGAATTCCGTCTTGTCGTTGAGCTGTGTGCCGCGGACGATGGAATCGTCGATCAGGATAAGACGCTTTCCTTTGACCATATCCGGGATCGGGATCAGTTTCATGCGGGCGATGAAATCGCGCTTGCTCTGGATCGTCGGCATAAAAGAGCGCGGCCAGGTCGGTGTGTATTTAATGAACGGCCGGTTATACGGGATTCCCGAAGTATTGGAGTAACCGATGGCGTGGGCGATACCGGAATCCGGGATGCCTGCGACGGAATCCGCGGGGATCTCTCCGCGGGCTATATCTCTTCTTGCCAGAGCGGCGCCGCAGTTGTTTCTCATCTTTTCGACGCTGATCCCCTCATAGGAAGTCGGCGGATATCCGTAATAGATCCACAGGAAAGTGCAGATGCGCATCTTGTCCTGTGCGGGGTAAATGGTCTCGACCCCGTCTGCCGTAATAAAGACCATTTCGCCGGGACCGAGTTCCCTGACGGTCTCATATCCGAGGTTAAGATAGGAAAAACTTTCAAAGCAGACGCAGTAGGAATCCTCTTTGCGGCCTACCGCGATCGGTGTGCGTCCGAGCAGATCCCGGGCCGCGTATATTCCCTTCGGCGTCATGACCAGCAGGGACATGGATCCGCGGATCTTTTTCTGCGCATAGCGGATGCCCTCTTCCAGCGTGTCCGCCTGGTTGATGAGCGCTGCCGTCAGCTCGGTAGAGTTGATGTCACCGCCGCTCATTTCCAGGAAATGGCTGTTGCCCCGGGCAAATACTTCTTTGACAAGTTCATCGGAGTTGTTGATCTTACCGACGGTAGTGATGGCAAATGTGCCGTGATGCGAGCGGATGACGATCGGCTGCGGCTCGTAATCGGAAATGCTGCCGATGCCGAGATTTCCCTCCATCTCTTTTACATCTTTGTCGAACTTGGTGCGGAATGGAGAATTTTCAATATTGTGAATAGAGCGGTTAAAGCCTTTTTTTCCGTAGACGCACATGCCGGCGCGCCTCGTTCCGAGGTGTGAGTGATAGTCTGTTCCGAAAAACAGGTCAAATGTACAGTCTTCTTTGGATGCGACCCCGAAAAAACCTCCCATGCTGCCTCCTTTGATGTTGCTGAGCAAAATGGTTCCTTTTTATGTTTCAACATACTAACAGAAAAAAGCTCTTCTGAAAAGAGCATAAAAATTACCAAATTATTAAAAAAGTTGCAAAAGTATTAAGGATGCGGTAGAATCGAAATGATTATGGGTAATTGTATCTTCAGAAAGGACAGAACCATGCGTTTTAATAGAAACTTGAAATGGCTGCTCAGCGTATCGCTCGCGGTCGTGATGCTGATCACGCCCGTCGCTGCTCATGCTGCCGTGCCATCGGACCCGTCAGCGCAGGAGTCTTCCGCGGAAGAGGAGACAGGGAAGGGGACTGTTTCCTCCGATGAGGCTTCGGAGCCGTCCGGGAATGACGGAAGCACTGTTTCGGATCCGGAAGATAGTCAGCCCGCATCAGGGGAGAGTAAAGAAGACATTCCGGAGGGCAGCGCGCAGGACGGACAGTCCGGCCCGGCGCCGTCCGACGAAAGTGATGAAAGCACGGCGGGAGACCCCGCGGACAGCAGCCAGACGGAAGAATCGGTTCCGGCAGAGGAAACGCCCGTTGAGGAGCCTGCTCCGACGGAGACACCTGTACCGACAGAAACACCTGCAGCGCCCGTGACGCCGGTGCCGACGGAGACACCGACACCCACGCCGACGCCTGCGCCGGAAGACGCACTGCTCACGACAATGGACAGCCTCGTCGACGCAAAGCTCGAAGACGGTATTTACACGATCTATAGCGCTCTTTCCAGCTCGAGAGTGCTCGATATTCAGAGCGCGTCCCAGGTCAACGGCGGACAGGTGCAGATCTACGCCGACAATGACACGATGGCGCAGCAGTTCTTCATCAGAAGCCTCGGCTCGGGTCTTTATGCCGTCGAAAACCTCAGCTCCGGCCTCATGCTTGACGTCAGCGGCGCCAAGAAGGTCAACGGCACCAAGATCCAGCAGTACAAGAGCAATAATACCAACGCGCAGAAGTGGTATATCCTGAAATCCGCCAAAGACGGATACTGTGTCATCGCATCCGCCCTCGACAAGACGATGGTCCTTGACGTGACCGGCGGCAAAAATGCCAACAGCGTGAAGGTCCAGCTATACAAAGCGGACAATACGGACAAGCAGCTGTGGAAATTTAAGATGCGCAACCCCGCCGTGAAGATCTCGGACGGCGCTTATACGATCGCTTCCGCCGCGGACACCGGAAAAGTTGTCGATATTAAATCCGCCAGTAAAGCGAATGCGGCGAATGTCCAGATCTACACCTCCAACGGCACCAACGCGCAGAAATTCTGGTTTGAGTCGGTGGGAGACGGCTGGTATGAGATCACAAGCATCTGCTCCGGCCGCGCGCTGGATGTCAAGAGCGCATCGAGGACGGAAGGCACGAATGTTCAGCAGTACACCCCGAATAAGACCAATGCGCAGAAATGGCGCATTTTCGAGGGGGCAAATGATACGGTTCTGATCTATTCCGGCGTGGGAGGACGCGTTCTTACCGTCAACGGTTCGACGGCCAATGCCACCAATGTCCAGATCGGTCTTTATACGAGAAGCAAATATCAGAGATTTATATTAAATAAGACCTCCGGAAGCAAGACCGCTGTCGGAAGCACGCCGGCAGCTTCTTCCACGACTGCTTCCCAGGTACAGTCAGAAGGCCTTTATACCATCCGCTCTCTGGTCGGCGGACTGACCGTTCTCGATGTAAACGCCGCGAGCTTCGCAAATGCGGCGAATGTCCAGATCTACCAGTCCAATGACACGAACGCCCAGAAATGGTATCTTGTCAAACACGGCGACTGGTATCAGATCATTTCCGCCGTGTCGGGAAAAGCGCTGGACGTCAAGAGCGCGGGAACTGCGGACGGAACGAATGTCCAGCAGTACACAAAGAACAACACGAACGCCCAGGACTGGAAGCTGGTTCCCACGGGCGATTCGGACGGCAGCGTCTACATCGTCAGCCGTCTCGGCAAATATCTGGACGTCAAGGCGGGCAACCCCTCCAACAAGACAAATGTCCAGATCTACACCGGCAATAAGACCAAAGCGCAGAAATTCATCCTCAGCAAGACGTCTCTTGCGAACGGATGGGCTTCCGAGGCGAACGGCACACGCATTTACCTGATCAGCGGGAAGAAAGCGACCGGCTGGAACCGCATCGGCAGCTATAACTATTACTTCTATTCCGACGGATCGCTCGCGGTCAGCACTACGATCAACGGATATAAAGTAGATGCCGAGGGACGGCGCACCGGCGTCAAGATCTCTACAAGACCGAAGACGCTGTATCACAGCAAGACGATCCTGTCCCTTCTGAAAAACGCGATGGTTCCGTGCGGACGCGTCCTCTATATCTGGGGCGGCGGCCATGAAGAGCCGATTGCGGACGGCTATGCGGGTTATCCGGATTTCTGGGACAGCTTCTACATTTCCCATGCGACGGATGATTACAACCGGCATGATTACGAGTGGGAAAAGAAAGCCGGCCTCGACTGCTCCGGCTATGTCGGATGGGTCGTTTACAACACGCTCCACAGCAAGAGCGGCGAGGAGTGGCTGGCGTTCTCTACTTCGGAGATCAAGAGCATTTACCTCAAAAAGGGATATGCGGATTCCAACTATATTGATTTCAAGGCCGCGACGACAACAACGCTGCCCGGCAAGGTCTATCCGGGTGATCTGTGTATCATGGCCGGTCATGTCATGATCTGCCTCGGCGAGTGCTCCGACGGATCCGTGGTGTTCCTGCACAGCGCGCCGGCGGACGGCGACGGCGGCGGTGTCCAGATCAGCGGTACCAAGCGGCCGGTGAAGAACAGCCAGGGCAAAGTCGAGTGGAAGAGCGATTCCCAGGCGGCCGCGCTTGCCCAGAAGTATATGTCCAAGTATTTCCCGGAGTGGCCGTACGGAACAAGAGCGGCGCTCGGCTCGGAATACATGAAGTTCGCGTACGGACGCGTGCACTGGAAATCGAATGTGCTGAGCGATCCCGAAGGCGTGTCCAAGATGTCGGCCGACCAGGTCTTGAAACTTCTTCTGGGTTCCGTATAATGAATACGTCCGGCAGGAGGGGCTCTGCCATTTCCGCCGGAAGGCCGGCACAGCCGGCTGTGCATGATTTCTGATACATCAGGGGAGACAGACTGCAAAGAAGGTGATCATTTGAAGAAGAGAACCATGCTGTGCCTCGTAATCGCTGCGGTCATGCTGCTTACGGCAGCCTGCGGCTCCGGCGATCCGGAGGCGAAGCGTTACGCCATGCTGACCGGCACCGCGGGAACGGGTTCGGACGCTCTGACGGAACAGGTCTGGGCGGGACTCGGCGCGGCGGCGGCGGCCAAACCCTGCGTCGCAACTTCTTACGCGCCGGAGGAGGATACGGCGGAAGCGTTTAAAGAGCAGCTGAAGACCGCGAAAAAAGACGGCGCAAAGCTGATCTTCTGTGCCGGGGAGTCCATGCGTGACACGCTGATCGCGGGACAGAAGGCAAATAAAAAACTGCACTTTGTTCTGATCGAGGACGATACTTCCGCTTCCGCGCTGAAGGCGGCGCAGGCGGAGGAAGATGCCAAGGAGGAAGTGATCCACAAGAATTCATGCTATGCGGGGATCGCTCCGCAGGATGCGGGATACCTGATCGGATACGCGCTGGTGACCAACGGCAATACGAGACTCGGTTTTATGGGCGGCGATCAGTCAGTGGATACCGCCTACGCAAGCGGCTTCATCCAGGGCGCGGAACGCGCCGCATCGGACAAGGCGCTGGCGGCGGGCACGGTTACGATCCGCATCGCTTTTACGGGCGACGCGCAGCTCAGCCCCGCGAAGATGGATATTGCGATGCAGTGGTATGATGACGGCACGGAAGTGATCTACGCGCCGCAGAAAGGCGTCCGGAAATCCGTGATCGCGGCGGCGGAACTGTCGGAGAGCGGCAGAGTGGCCGCATCCGGAACGGAAGACGCGTCCACGGAATCCGCGAGGGTGCTTCTGACCGCAAAAATGGATTACGCCGCTGTCGTGAAAAAGATCGCGGAGGATTTTGAAAATGATTCCTTCGCCGGAGGGGAAAGAGTGACCTGCGGCGTTCTGGACAGCTGTGTTTCTCTGGCTGCCGATTATTCCTCCATGAGCGGATTTTCCGATACCAATTATTCTCTGCTTCTCAGCAATCTGAGCAGCGGTCAGGCGAGGATCGGACGGACGGAACAGCTCACGAGCCAGATCCTTTCCATCAACATGGAATAAGTAATAAGATTCAATACAAAACCAGACCCGCGGAGCCTTTTCTGCGGGTCTGGTTTTGAAATATACCGGAAAATGATCCCACAGAAAGAACGGCGCGCTTTTTGACCGGAAAAGACCGGGGGATTAAAATGGATTTGACGGATTCTCAAAAATATGTATAATCAACGCTGAACAATAAAACGCTGGTTCAGTTCACAGCATACAAAAACGGAAAAAGTGTGAAGCGGGTACGGAAACGGAGACTTTGCTTCACCGGAGATATAGATTTGGCGGAAAAAAATAAAACAAAAAATAAAAAACGCGGACTTCGAATGCTGCTGTTCCTGGTCATTCTGGCTGCAGCCGGAGCAATCGGCCTTTATTTCACTCTGAGGCTTATGAATCCCGCACAGCCCGGAAATAACCCGGCAGCGGAGTCACAGGCGGCCGGTACGGATACAGATCTTCCGGAAGAAGAGGACAGCAAAGAAGAAAATACCTCCCCGGAGCCGTCTGCGCAGAGCGATCAGGCAGAGATCGACGCGCAGCAGCAGGCGGAAGCGGATAAATGGAAGCAGGATTCTTTCGCCTCGGAAGCGGAGGATGCGGATCCGGATGAAGTCGTGAATGATATGGATATTCCGGAAGAGATCCGCGCATTTGTCGCGAAGTATCCGGAAGCGGCGGAATTTGCAGCTAACTACGCGGAATACGCAGAGCAGCATCTGCCCATCGACATCACAACGGACGTCTCGGAAGGCGGACTGCCGATGTTCCTGCAGTGGGACCCCCGTTGGGGCTATGAGACCTACGGCGGAGGATTTATGGGCGTCCGCGGATGCGGCCCGACCTGTCTCTCCATGGTCCTCAGCGGACTCACGGGCCATACGGAGTGGAATCCGCTCCGCACGGCGCAGTATGCCGAGGAGAACGGATACTATCTAGAAAATGTAGGCACGGAGTGGGGACTTATGCAGAAAGGAGCAGTGGATCTCGGTCTCACTGTCGCGGAAGTCGCCCGCACCGAGCAGGGAATCGTAGATACGCTCAGAGCGGGAGATCCGATCATCTGCGCGATGGGCCCCGGTGACTTCACCTATTCAGGGCACTTTATCGTGCTGTGCTCCGCCGATGAGAGCGGCGCGATCACGATCCATGACCCGAACAGCAGAATCAATTCGGAGCGCACGTGGACTGCCGCGGAGCTGATCCCGCAGATCAAGATCCTCTGGTCCTACCGGGTAGAAATTCCGGAGGAGGAGACACCACCGGAAGAGACAGCGCCGGAAGAGACATCACAGGGGTCCGCGGGCTGACAGGTAAAAATTCGCCGGAGTCCGCCGGCTGACAGGAGAGATCTCAAAGGAGACTGCCGGCTGGCCGGATAGTTCCGCTATAAAGGAATGTAGAATTTCTATGAAGCAGTTATTATATACGATCATTCATCTGATCTCCAGGGCCCATGAGTGGTTTCTGACGCTGAATGATGAACACGCGCTTTTTCTGAGTGACAAACAGCTGCATTTTCTCGTCATTGGGCTCATCGGGATGGCGTTGATCTTCCTGCTGCATCCCATTTTTACACTGCTGGCAAAGACGGACCATGTCCTTGTGATCTCATGGCTGTATGTATTTACGGTCATTATCGTGCTGACATTTGCCATCGAGATCGGGGAGCGGGCATCCGGTACCGGGACGATGGAATTTGCCGACATCGCTTTCGGCGTGGTCGGATTTATGGTCATGTTCGCCGTGTTTGCACTGGTCCGGGGCGTGTTTAAATTTATCATTGATATTTTCAAAAGAGACTGAAGTCCCGGAAAATGGCAGGTGCATTCTGAGAAAAACAGAAATATGAAGGCGGGATGTCAAAGAGGCGGAATGGCAGAAGGAGTGCGGAAATGAAGAATCCTATAACAGCCGCGCTGTGCGCAAATGCAGGCGTCAGTATAACCACGCCGGAGGGCAGGATCTGGATCGACGCGCTGCATGATGAGCACGAGGAGACATTTTCTGACGTGACGCCGGCAATGTGGGATGAGATGAAGACGCATCCGGATTTCAGGGATCCGGATGTTCTTGTATTTACGCATCTGCACGGAGATCATTTCAGCCGGCGCCTTCTCGAAGAGGCCATGCGGCTGTATCCTCATGCAAAGGTGATCCTGCCGTCCGCGGAGGAATCCTTCCGTCAGTTTACCGTCGGTCAGGATGAGATATCCTGTATCCGCACGCTTCATGAGGGGCGCGCGTTTACGGATACGCTTCATGAGGCCGTGGTGATCGAAAGCACCGGAAGACGGATCCTTCTGACCGGTGATATGAGGGTGGACGCGGAGACCGCCGCTAAGCTTGTAAGGGACTTCTGCCGGAACACGGGGGCGGAGATGCATGGCACGGAAGAGACGAGACGGCCGTCAGGGCTGTTTGACACCGTATTTGCGGCATTTCCCTGGGAGACGACAACCCGCGGGAGAAAAATCCTGGAGGATATCCTGCGCCCGGAACAGGTGGTTTTGTATCATATTCCGTTTCAGGAAGATGACCTGTTCGGGTACCGGGATGGAGTGCGTAAAGTTCTGACGGAGAATGGCATCATCGTAAAGGCTTTGATGGAGCCGTTTGAAAAAATAGAGTTGTAAACCGGACTGTTACAGAAAGGAAAGAACCATGAAAGTACTGATTATAAACGGATCGCCCCATGTAAAAGGCAATACCGCCATCGCACTGAGAGAAATGGAAAAGATCTTTCAGGAGCAGGATATCGAGACCGAATTTGTGACGGTCGGCAATAAAGCGATCAGAGGCTGCATCGCCTGCCGCAAATGCGCGCAGACCGGAAAATGCGTGTTTGATGACGCGGTCAATGAGCTCGCCCCGAAATTTGAAGAAGCGGACGGGCTTGTGGTCGGAACGCCGGTGTATTATGCTTCCGCCAACGCGACACTGGTCGCGCTGCTGGACAGACTGTTCTTCTCGACGCATTTCGATAAGACCATGAAAGTCGGCGCCTCCGTGGTGATCGCGAGAAGAGGAGGCACTTCTGCCACCTTTGATGAGCTGAACAAATACTTCACGATCTCCGGCATGCCGGTGGCCTCGAGCCAGTACTGGAACAGTGTGCACGGACGGGAAGAGGGAGAAGCGGAGCAGGACCCGGAAGGACTTCAGACGATGCGCACGCTTGCCCGGAATATGGCATTTCTCATGAAGAGTATTGCGCTCGGAAAAGAAAAATACGGACTTCCGGAGCGGGAAGAGGGCATCTACACAAACTTTGTTCGATGAATGAAGAAAACGGTTTTATGCATGACTATTCGGAAATGAGGTGACAATTCTGAAAAAATGCATAAAAATGCAGTTGACAAATTATAAAAACTGGCGTATAAACTTTTTAAACCGTTGAAGAAGAGTGAGTAGATTCTGAAGGTATCCTCACAGAGAGCCGCAGGCGGTGGAATTGCGGCAGGAGAAACAGGATCGAATGGACTTCCGAGGGCGACCAGAAAACCGGAACAGAGGCATCATTGCCGGCCAGTATGGAAGACGGAGCGGCTTTCCGTGATCAAAGCCCGCATATGACAGTATGCACGAGAGGACGCGCAGGAGCGCGTCAAGCCGGGTGGCACCGCAGGATTTTGTGTGATCAGGATCCTGTCCCAGCAGTTTGCAGGGACAGGGTCCTTTTTGATTTCCAAAAAATGGACAGGAGAGCTCCCGAAGACCTGCAAAGAAACACGGTGAAGCGGCGCGGACGCCGCGGAAGCTGCGAAGAGAGCAGCAAAGCAGGATCCGGACACACAAGAAATCAACATCCCGGATCTGTCAGGAAAGGAGCATTACTATGACACAGGAAAACAAAATTCCCTACAAGATCTACCTCGAAGAGTCGGAGATGCCGACAAGATGGTATAACGTCAGGGCGGATATGAAAAATAAACCCGCACCGCTTCTGAACCCGGGAACCCTGCAGCCGATGACGGCAGAAGAACTCGGCGGCGTGTTCTGCGCGGATCTTGTCGCGCAGGAACTTGACAATGACACTCCGTACATTGAGATCCCGGAAGAGATCCGCAATTTCTATAAAATGTACAGGCCGTCCCCCGTGGTGCGCGCCTACTGTCTGGAAGAAAAGCTGAAGACTCCCGCGAAGATCTATTACAAATTCGAGGGCAACAACACTTCCGGATCCCATAAACTGAATTCCGCTATCGCGCAGGCCTACTACGCGAAAAAGCAGGGATTGAAAGGCGTCACGACGGAGACAGGAGCAGGCCAGTGGGGCACGGCGCTTTCTATGGCCTGTGCATATCTCGGCCTCGACTGCAAGGTCTATATGGTAAAAGTATCTTATGAGCAGAAGCCCTTCCGCCGGGAAGTGATGCGCACTTACGGCGCTTCCGTGACCCCGTCCCCGTCCATGACCACGGAAGTGGGCAAAAAGATCCTGGCAGCGCATCCGGGTACGACCGGATCTCTCGGCTGCGCGATCTCCGAGGCGGTGGAAGTTGCCGTAGGCACCGAAGGTTACCGCTATGTTCTCGGCAGTGTTCTCAATCAGGTCCTCCTGCATCAGTCGGTCATCGGCCTCGAGGCAAAAGCGGCGCTTGACAAATACGGCGTCAAACCGGACATCATCATCGGCTGCGCGGGCGGCGGATCGAACCTCGGCGGGCTTATTTCCCCGTTTATGGGAGAAAAACTCCGCGGAGAGGCGGATTACCGCATTATCGCGGTAGAACCGGCTTCCTGTCCGAGCTTTACGAGGGGCGTCTACGCCTACGATTTCTGCGATACCGGTATGGTATGCCCGCTCGCGAAAATGTACACGCTGGGCGCTGACTTCATCCCGGCACCCAATCACGCCGGCGGCCTCCGCTATCACGGCATGAGCCCTGTACTCTCCCAGCTCTATGACGACGGCCTCATGGAAGCGACGTCGATCAAACAGACGGATGTATTTGAAGCGGCCGAATATTTCGCCCGCTGCGAAGGCATCCTTCCCGCGCCGGAGAGTTCCCACGCCATCTGCGCCGCGATCAACGAGGCAAAGAAATGCGCGGAGACGGGCGAGGAAAAGACGATCCTCTTCGGCCTCACGGGAACCGGCTATTTCGATATGGTGGCGTACGAGAAGTTCCACGACGGACTCATGGATGACTATATCCCGACGGATGAGGAACTGGCGAAGTACCGGGAGTCTCTCCCGAAGGTGTGAGCCGGAGGGGACGGTTCTCTCCGTCCCACTTTACGGCTTGGTGTCAGACCTGTGTTTCAGAATTGGTCCAGAGGGAGCCGTCCCCGTCGGCCCCAAAACCGGAAGAGAAATCTTCCGGTTTTTTGCGCCCTGAAATATGATAGAATAAAGAGCAGCCGGTACATGCATACCGGCCGGCTTTGAGAGTTGACAAAAGGAAAGGGATCACGGATTATGAATTACAGAATACTTGGAAGCACGGGACTTCGCGTCAGCGAGATCGGTATGGGCTGCGAGGGTTTCAGCGAAGAGAATTTCGGAATGGCGAGGAAACTGTTCGACATCGCTGAGGAAAAAGGAGTCAATTATTTTGACCTGTACGCCTCGGATCCGAAGGTGAGAGCAGCTGTCGGAGAGGCGATGAAGGGAAGAAGAGAGAAATTTGTCGTGCAGTCGCACATCTGTTCTCTCTGGAAGAACGGGCAGTATCTGCGCTCGAGAAATCTTCCTGAAGTAAAGGCGGGATTTGAGGAAATGATGGACCTTCTGCAGACGGATTATCTGGATGTAGGGATGATCCATTATTGTGACGCTCTTTCGGACTGGCAGACGATTCTGGATAACGGAATCCTCGCTTACGCGAAGGAGCTGAAGGCAGCCGGACGGATTCACCATATCGGACTGTCCTCCCACAATCCTCAGGTGGCGATGAAAGCGGTGGAGAACGGAGCGATCGAAGTGCTGATGTTCAGTGTCAATCCCTGCTATGACCTGCAGCCGGCAAATGAGGACGTCGAACAGCTCTGGGCGGATGAAGCTTATGCGGATCAGCTGACCAACATGGATCCGGAACGGCAGCGGCTTTACGAACTGTGCGAGGAGAAAGGCGTCGGCATTACTGTTATGAAATGCTTTGGCGGCGGCGACCTTCTGGATGCCTCCCTGTCTCCCGCGGGAGCGGCTCTGACGGTGAACCAGTGCATTCATTATGCCCTGACGAGGCCTGCTGTCTGTGTGGTACTTGCAGGCGCGCACACCGAAGAACAGTTCCTCACAAGCATTTCCTATGAGGAGGCGGGAGAAGAAGAGCGGGATTACGCGGCGGCATTTGCCTCTTTCCCGAAGATTAGCTGGACCGGTCACTGCATGTACTGCAGTCACTGTGAGCCGTGTCCGGAAAAGATCAGAATCGCGGATGTGACCAGGTTCCTGAATCTCGCGATCGCGCAGGGATCTGTGCCGGAAACGGTCCGGGAGCACTATAAAGTGCTGGAACATCACGCCGGTGAATGTATTGCGTGCGGTGCATGTGAGAAGCGCTGCCCGTTTGGAGTGGAGATCCGCGAAAACATGAAAAAAGCGGTGGAAACCTTCGGGTATTGAGATTTACGGAATACAGACAGACCCGGTTTCCCCGGAAAAAACATGAAAACACCGTTAAAGACCGAAAGAACAATCTTTCGGTCTTTTTGTATTTATATATGGTAAAATATATAAATCAAACATACGGAACAGGCATGAAGCCGGTTCCGCAGGAAAGGGATCACGGAAAATGAAAAAGACACTGACATTAATCATAGCAGCGGTTCTCGCGTTAACCATGGCAGCCTGCGGCAAAAAGAAAGAAGACAGTCAAAGCCCGGCGGAGGCGGCGCCGGATGCTAAGAGCGAAGGCGTCATGAGCTACGATGAATTTGCTGCCGCTGATTTTGATACAGAGGTGATTATTGAAACCTACGTGCAGGCAAAGCAGGAGTGGAAGAATGACCGGGCAACGGTTTATACGCAGGACGGAGACGGAGCGTACTATCTATACGATATGATCTGCTCAAAAGAGGATTATGAGCGGCTGATCCCGGGACAGAAGATCAAAGTGACCGGGCTGAAATCCGAGTGGTCGGGAGAAGTCGAGATCGTCGATGCAGCCTTTGAGATCGAAGAAGGCAGCTATATCGCACCGGCAGCAGACGTAACGGATCTTCTCGGAAAGGAAGAGGAGCTTTACGCCATGCAGAACCGGTTCGTCTCCTTTACCGGCATGACCGTCGAGCCGTATGAGGATCCGGAGAGAGGTGTACAGGCGTTTCTGTATAACTGGGACGGGTCGGGCTCCCCGGGCGACGACTTGTTCTTCATCGCCTCCAAAGACGGAAAAATCTATGATTTTGAGGTGAAATCCGCACTTTGCGATGAAACCACCGATGTCTATAAAGCGGTGCAGAATCTGAAAGTGGGCGATAAAGTGGATCTTGAGGGATTTCTGTACTGGTATGAGGGGCTGAATCCGCATATTACATCTGTTAAGGTAAAATAATAAGGTTCTTAGCGAAACCAAAAGAGACCTCCCTCATTCTCCTGCGCTCGGGCGTCGTCCCCCGGAGCCCATGTTCAACGTTGCTCCGGACAGAAAACAAGCGTCTCCGGGCTCCTTTGGCAAATGTCGCTTAGGAGAATGAGGGAGGTCTGTTTTTGGATCCACAGAGAACCCTCCTCATTGGACCGAAGAGGATCCACACAGAACCGTCCCCATTGGAGCCTTGCAACTTCTGCCGTTAAATGATATTATTCTCCTTAATTATCGTAATTATATGATCTGTTAATCTGCAAAGGAGTGTGAACAGTCCTTATGGACGACGGCAGTCGAATATCGTGGCTCATCGTGATCCTGCTGCTTCTCGCAGCGATGTATTTTGCCATCGCGGAAACGGCGTTCGCGTCGGTCTCCCGGAACCGGCTCAAGATCGGTGCGGACAAGGGGGACGCGAGGGCAAAACATGCCTTGTTTATCAAGGACAATTTTGACCGGGCCATTACGACCATCCTGATCGGGACCAACATTGTCCATCTGGCAGCGGCTTCCATCGTGACCGTGACCGTCACGAAGATCTGGGGGCTGTCCGCGGTTACCGTTTCTACATTACTGACAACGCTGGCGGTATTTTTCTTCGGGGAAATGCTGCCGAAGAGTATTGCGCGCAAATACAGCGAAAAGCTGTCGCTTTCGACCGCTTCGTCGCTGCGTTTTCTGATGTCTTTTTTCAGGCCGCTCTCCGCGGTTCTGACCGGTCTCGGAAATGCGGCCGCTTCCCTCACAAAAGGGGATCCCGAGGTCTCCGTGACAGAGGAGGAGATCTATGACATTATCGAGGATATGACCGAAGAGGGGACTCTCGATGAAGAGCAGGGCGATCTCATTTCCTCCGCGCTTCAGTTCGGGGAAGTGACGGTCGAGAGTATTCTCACGAGCCGTGTCGACGTGGCAGCGCTCGATGTGGAAGCGCCGCAGGCGACTGTGCTGGCATTTATCAAGGGACAGCCCCACAGCCGGATCCCGGTCTACGAGGGTACGATCGACCATATCATCGGTGTGCTGCAGGTCCGGAAATACATAAAAGCTTACCTGAACGCCGTAAAGGAAAGGAAAGCAGCACAGGAAAAGGGCGGACAGCGGTCCGGGAAGAAAAGCAGTCCGCATATTGCGATCCGTCCTCTGCTCGATGAGCCGTATTTTGTGCATCAGTCGATGAAAATAGACGATCTGCTCAGCATCATGTCCGAAAAGCAGATCAATATGGCGGTCGTGACGGATAATTACGGGGGGACGCTCGGCGTCGTGACGGTCGAGGATATTCTCGAGGAACTGGTCGGGGAGATCTGGGATGAGGACGACCGCGCGGTCAGGAATATTGTCCTTCTCAAGGACGGCTCCTACAGTGTGAACGCGGAAGAACACGTTATGGATGTCCTCGAGGAACTGGACATCGACCTGGACGAGGAGAAAACCGAGGAGATCGGCAGCAAACTGCTCAATGAGCTTGTATATGAGAACTTCCCGGAG
Source organism: Lachnospiraceae bacterium (assembly GCA_015057835.1). Taxonomy (GTDB): domain Bacteria; phylum Bacillota; class Clostridia; order Lachnospirales; family Lachnospiraceae; genus Chordicoccus. The sequence goes on along the minus strand of SVDL01000001.1, from coordinate 8,255 downwards.
ATCCCGAAAGAAGGGGATCAGTTCGATTTTGAAGGATTGAAGATCACCGTGCAGTCGATGCGAAATAACCGCATTATGAGGGTGCGCGTGGAGAAGAAAGACGCGCGGGAGGAAAACGCAGGGAACAGCGCTCCGGAAAATGACGACGCCCGGAAAGGCGGTGCGGTATGATCGGAATGTATATCGCCGCCATCGTTCTGTGCGTCATCGGATCCGCCTTCTTCTCCGCTTCGGAAATGTCCTATTCCTCGACGAACCGCGTGAGAATGGAACACGCTGCGGAAAACGGCAGCAGACTGGCGAAAACCGTTCTGCGGATCCTCGATAAATTCGACAATGCCCTCTCCGCGATCCTGGTGGGCAATAATCTGGTCAATATTGCGGCTTCTTCTTTGGGATCGGTGCTGGTGCTCCTGACACTCGGGGAAAAATATGCCTGGGTGTCGACCATTGTCATTACTCTGGCAGTGATCATTTTCGGGGAGACGATCCCGAAGATCACGGCAAAAAAGAATGCGAACCGGTACGCGCTCTCATTTGCCCCTGTGATCCGGTTCCTCATGATCCTGCTGCGGCCGGTCACCTTTGTCGTGGTCGGGCTCGTCGACCTTCTGACAAAAGGCATGAAGGGCGAGCAGATCGACGAGGAGGAGGCCGAGGAGGCCGCGGTGGAAGAACTGCACTCGATCATAGAGACCGCGGAAAATGAAAACGTCCTCGACGAGGACGCCTCGGAACTGGTCAGCGCCGCCATCGATTTTTCGGACACGGCGGCATCGGAGATCATGACGGCCAGAGTGGATATCATGGCGATCGATATCGACGACGACTGGGACGAGATCATGGAGACGGTCACAGAGTCGCCCTACTCGAGGCTTCCTGTGTACGAGGACAGCATCGACAATATCATCGGAATGCTTCCGCTCAACCATATGCTGCGGGCGCTCCTTACGGAAGAAAAAGTGGATATCCGCAAACTTCTCCTGCCGACCTGCTATGTCTATAAGACCATGAAGCTGCCCGCGGTGTTTGAGACGCTGCAGAAGGCACAGCAGCATCTGGCCGTCGTCACCGACGAATACGGCGGCACGCTGGGCGTCGTCTCCATGGAGGATGTCCTCGAGGAACTGGTCGGGGAGATCTGGGACGAGACGGATACGGCCCGGGAGGAGTACAGAAGGCGCGAGAGCGGCGGCATCGAGATCGACGGCGATCTGCCGGTATCGGATTTTGTGGAACTCATGCAGTGGGACGAGGACGAATTTGATTTCGACTCCGAGACCGTCGGCGGCTGGTGCATCGAGATGCTGGAGGAATTCCCGAAAGCGGGAAACTCGTTCGTCTATGACGGCATCATCGTGACGGTTCTGGAAGTGGATGAGCGCCGCGTGCGGCGGGTCGTTGTGAGGAAGACGGCCCCGGAAAACGGGGAGCAGGAAGAAAACGCCTGAAACAGACCGTTTCGCGGGACGAAAATAAAAACGTCCGAAAAACTTCCGCACAGGATCGGTTTCTGCCCGGTTTGGATGGCAGAAAGATGCAGCTTTGTGATAAGATGGGACCAGCAATGAAAACCGGCCGGAAATATTCCCGGAGATTCCTGTTTACCGGAAATGTTTAACCTGGCAAAAGGAGAATACATGAAAAAAGGTGCTATTATCATATTGATCCTGTTTCTGATCCTCGGCGCGGGCGGCGGAGGAGCTTATTACTGGTATTCCCAGGGGATCCAGAAATATACGGGCGTTTATCTGCCCGGCACGATCATTAACGGAAAAGACGTCGCGATGACGACGCCCGAATCCGTCGAACAGTGGCTGAAAAATGCGGCCGTGGAGTCATTTTACGTCACGATCCGTGAAAAAGACGGCAAGGAAGAAACGATAGACAAGAAAGATATCGTTTCGGAAATAAAACTGTCCATGGACCCGGCATCGATCCTCAGTGAGGAAGACCTGAAAAGGTGGCCGCTCGCGATCCGCGAGACCCGCGAATACTCGATCGGCGCGGAGTGCGTTTACGATGATGAACTGATCCGCAAGGCGGTCGACTCTCTCGAAGCGCTCGACCCGAAAAAGATGGTGCTGCCCGAGGACGCCTATTTTGCGAAGACGGACAACGGATATGAGATCGTTCCGGAAGTTGAGGGCTCCCTCCTCAACAAAGATCAGGTGATCGCGGCGGTGAAAGCGGCGATCGAGGACGACACCATGGAAACGGATCTCGTGGCAAATGACTGCTACGTAAAACCGGAAATCACAAAAGACGATCCGTCCTTTGCGCCGATCCTCGCCGAACTCGAAAAAGTCAAAAATATGACCGTCACGATCGATCTCGTAGAAGCGACGGAAGTCATTGATTATTCGGTCATCGAGCCGTGGCTCACCTGGGACGGGAAGACATTTTCCATTGATGAATCCCAGATCCTCCCCTATACGGAGGAACTGGACAAGAAATACCGCACATACCAGTCGCAGCGCAACTTCGTCACGCACAGCGGCGACACCATCGTCGTCGGCGGCGGAGGCGGCGATACCTACGGATTCTGGATGGATACGGCCAGAATGGCGGAAAGGATCAAAAATACGCTTCTCACCTGGGAGCCGCAGACGATCGAGACCGCCTGGAAAGTCAACGCTCTCACGAGAAATCAGGACAACGGCGATATCGGCGGAACCTATATCGAGGTCAGCATCAAGGAGCAGCACCTGTGGCTCTACAAGGGATACGAGCTGGTCTTTGACAGCGACGTCGTGACGGGCAAATATTCCGAAGAAAAGCGCAGGACGCCGACCGGCGTGTTCTGCATTCTCAGAAAGCTTCGCGACTACACGATGAGCGGCACCTACGGCAGCCAGTTCTGCCACTATTTCCTGAACTTTGACTGGACGGGATGCGCCATCCACGACGCCTCCTGGAGAGGATCCTTCGGCGGAGATATTTACCTCGACAGCGGTTCTCACGGCTGCGTCAACATGCCGCCCGAGAAGGCGAAGGAACTGTTTGATCTCGTCTGGACGGCGATGCCGGTGATCATTTATTAAACAGAATAGTAAACTTACCGTATATCTGACACCTCCGGTCTGAACGCTGGACCGGAGGTGTCTTTTTGTCTGTCCGCATGATCCGCGATGTATTCTTTTTTATTTGCGGCCGAGATTGTGCATTCCTCCGGGAATATGCTATGATTTTTCTGTAATACTCAAAATGCTTTACACCAGAGGAAAAACGATGAAGAAAACAGATTTTAACCGGGCATGGACGGTCAGAAAAGAAGGATCGGAAGAAGTTCGTATCGTGAATCTTCCGCATGACGCGATGCTCTTTGAGGAGCGTCGCAAAGATTCACCGGCGGCGGGAGCCTGCGGGTATTTTACAGGCGGAAAATACATTTACGAAAAGACATTTGACGCGCCGGAGGATGCGGCAGAGAAGACGTATATTCTGGAGTTCGAGGGCATTTACAGAAATGCGGAAGTATTCGTGAACGGGGAAAAAGCTGCGGAATGGCCGTATGGTTACTCCAACTTTTTTGCGGATATGGGAAAATACCTTGTTCCCGGACAGGAAAACACGGTCCGGGTCGTCGCGGACAACTCGGAAATGCCCAATTCCCGCTGGTATTCGGGCAGCGGTATCTACCGGGAGGTGCAGCTGTATACAGCAGGGAAGGAATACATCGCTCCCGAGGGGATCCGGATACAGACAAAAAACAATAAATATGTGACAGTCCATGTGGACGGGACGTTCGGGGAGGACGCGGAGGTCCGGTGCAATATTCTGCTGGATGGCGCATGCATCCTGGAAATACATGGCAATGACAGTACGGTCGGGATCCCTGGTCCGAAGCTCTGGGACGCGGAGCATCCGAATCTGTACACCTGCCGCGTGCAGCTTCTCAGGGACGGCGTTCTTCTCGACGAGGCGGAAGAGACATTCGGTTTCCGGTCTGTAAACTGGGGCAGCTTCGGCCTTCGTGTCAACGGAGAGGAAGTCCTTCTCCGCGGTGCCTGCGTACATCATGACAACGGCATTCTCGGCGCCTGCTCATTTGCGGACGCGGAATGGCGCCGGATCCGCATCCTGAAGGAGGCGGGCTTCAACGCGGTGCGCAGTTCCCACAATCCCATCTCGAAAGCCGCGCTCCGGGCATGTGACGCGCTGGGAATGTATGTCATGGACGAGACATTTGACATGTGGTTTATTCAGAAGAACCCGTTTGATTACGGCGGAGAGACTTTTGAAAACTGGTGGCAGAAGGATACCGAAGCCATGATCTCCAAGGACTACAATCATCCCTCGGTCATCATGTACTCGATCGGAAATGAGATCTCGGATCTCGGCCTTGAAACCGGACAGGAAATGTGCGCGAAGATGGCGGGATTTGTAAAGAAGACGGATCCCTCCCGCGCCGTCACGCTGGGAATCAACCTTATGCTCGCTTCCATGACGGCAAAAGGGAAAGGGCTCTACGGAAAAAATGATAAAGGCGAGGATAAAGGGACGGGTTCCCAGTCCATGGATTCCGTGCCGACAAGTACGTTTTTCAATATGCTCATGAACCGGATGGGGAAAATGATGGAGCTCTCCACGGTCTCCGGCGGCGCTGACAAAGTCGTCGAAAAGACTTCCTGTCTCCTGGATATCCCGGGATATAACTACGCCGGCGCAAGATACGCGAAAGAAGCGAAAATGTATCCGGACCGGCCTTTTGTCGGCTCGGAGACGCTGCCCCAGTTTCTTGCGGAAAACTGGAAGAAAGTGAAGGCGATCCCGACGCTCACCGGTGATTTCATGTGGACCGGCTGGGATTATCTCGGAGAATCCGGAATCGGAACGATTCAGTATAAAGACAAAAAGACAAAAGAGGCGGTAGAAGAGGGGCTGATCATTTCCGGCGGGCCCGGTGTTGTGGATATCTGCGGCAAAATGAGGCCGGAGACCGGCTGGAACAGGTTCATCTGGGGACTTGGCGGAAAACCGGTCATCGGCGTCGATCCGCTGACACACGCAGATGATTTTGCCGCTGCCTCCATGTGGAGAAATACGGACGCGGTGGAGAGCTGGTCCTGGGAGGGCTGCGAAGGAAAGAAAACAAATGTGACCGTTTACGCAGATGCCGCATTTGTAAAACTTTATGTCAACCGGATAGGTGTCGGCAGGAAGCTGATCCGTGATTACAAAGCCATTTTCCGGAATGTGGAATATGCGGACGGGAATATTGTCGCTGTCGCATTTGACAAAAAAGGAAATGAAATCGCCAGATCGGTCCTCAGGACAGCGAGAGGAGAGACGCGCATCTGCCTTGCGCCGGATAAAACGGTCCTTGCCGCTAATGGACAGGATCTCTGTTTTCTTGCGATCGACCTCGTCGGAAAGAACGGTGTAACGAAGGCTTCCGCGGATCAGAAGCTGACTGTGAAAGCGGAAGGTGCCGGCACGCTGCAGGCGTTCGGGTCGGCGAGACCCCACATGAAGGAAGATTTTGTGAGTGATACGCATACGACATTCTATGGAAAAGCGCTGGCGGTAATCCGTGCCGGTTATGAACCCGGAACGGTCAAAGTCACGGTTTCCGGGGAAGGACTCGAAGAAAAGACGCTGGAGCTGACAGTGGAATAAACGTGCCGATTGCGGGTGAATACCGTTTCGGAGCGGGGGAATCTTAGGTGAATCAATGCTGAGAAGGCAGGCTGCATGCCGGGTCTTTGGGACACATATGGGAGGAGGACAGTATGGAAAGACAGGACGAAATTATGTCTGAAAAGAAGGAAATCGAGCTGCTCGCGGAGCTGATCCGGCTGGAAGAGAAAAGCGCGAAGCGTATGCGCATCATGATGGCGGCGCTGGTCGCCATCGCGGCGGCCCTCATCGTTGCGGTCGCGGTCGTCGTTCCGAAAGTCACGTCTACTCTGACCCGGGCGGATCAGCTGATCCAGCAGACCGACACGCTGATCGGGGATACGCAGGAACTGGTGTCAGGGACCAATAAGCTGATCACAGGGGCAAATGAATCTCTGTCCGGGATCGATACGATGGTCAGCAATGTCAACGGTCTTGTCGAGGAAAATATGGAGACCGTGACGGAATCCATCAGCAAGATCAATGAGATCGATTTTGAGACGCTGAACCGGTCGATCGCCGAGCTCTCCGACGTGCTGGAACCGCTGGCGAATTTCGCGAATATGTTTAAGAGATAAGACTTATAAGACGGAACTGTTACATTCCGGGCACTGCGTGCCCGGGATGGCTTCTGTGTGCGCAGGATCGCATTTCTGTGTGCGCAGGATTATGTTTCTGTGTGGATATGTTCACATGGAAGAAAAGAGAAGGAGAAAAGACTTGGAGACAGACGGCAGAAAGAATCTGACGGGGCGCTATGCTCTTGCCCAGTGCTTTTTCTGGGCAGTGCGCAGCGCGCTGACGGCTTTTGCCGCTCTTTATCTGCAGGAAAAAGGGGTCGGGGCATCGTTTACGGGCGTATTTCTCGCCGTCGTCTCCGTGATGCCGGCACTGATCATGCCGTATGTCGCGGGGCGGGCGGACCGCTCTGAAAAACACGGGCTCCGGTTCTTTTTCTATGTGTCGGCAGGTCTTCTTGCGGCTGCTCTTCTTGTGCTGATCCCTCTGCAGAAAGCGATCGCGGGAGGCAGGGGCGGACTGCTTTTCGGGGGATTATCCGGGGCGGACGATTCTGTCGTGCCTGCCCTTCGGCTGTCCGGCGCGGGATTCCTCCTTTTCTATTTCTGCGCTCTCGTCCTGGCGTCAGTCCCGGAGCCGTTCCTTAATTCGATGTCGGGATATTATGAGCGGCATCATTTCCGTGTCAATTTCGGAATGGGAAGAGGAATCGGCTCTCTCAGTTTTGCGCTGTCTTCCTTTGTGATCGGGCATACAGTGAGTTTATGGAGCGTGGATCTGATCCCCGGATTCGCCCTGGCCTGTATCCTGCTGTGCGGGGCCTCGGTCGCGCTTCTGCCGCCTGTGCTGCCCGCGGGGACAGAGACGACGCCCGCCGACAGAGCGGAGAAATCCGGACGTGATGAGAATCGCGGTACGGATCAGAACATGAATCGAAGCACGGACCTTTTTTCATTTCTGCGGAGATATCCCCGATATACGGTTCTGATGGCGGGCTTCTTTTTCACTGCCATTTTCCATACCATGACGGAAACGTATATTTTCAATATGATGGAACATCTGGGAGGAGACAGCGGCAGCGCGGGAACCGCTCTTCTGATCGCCAATGTGGCGGAGTTCGCTGTCATTTTCAATTACGAGCGCTTCCGAAAGAAAATGTCCGGGAGCAGATGGCTTGTTCTGACGGCATGTCTGTTTTTCCTGAAAGCGGTTCTGTTTCATTTCGCGCCGAATCTTCCGTTCATGTATGGGGCGCAGGCGCTGCAGGCTGTTACGTTTGGCTTTTACGCGCCTTCTGTAGTCCATTTCGCTGAGGAGGAAGTACTGCCGGCAGATGCCGTGCGCGGACAGACGGTATTCATGTCTGCCTTCATGCTCGGCGGATGCTTCGGAAATCTGTCCGGCGGCCTGCTTCTCGGGAGCTTCCCGGTGCCGGTCATGACCGGCGCAGCGATGGGATCTGCCGCACTTGGCGCTGCGATCGCACTGCTGACGCTGCGGATGCGGGGAAGCCGGATACATACGAGAGAGGAAGGAAAGCAAAAAAGAAGCATCACTTAATATGAAATACTTAACGGAAGAGGACAGTTTACCGAATAGAAAACCAGGGGCTTCAGGACCAAAGCAGACACAAAGACAGCCGGGAGGACGAAATCGTCTGTCCCGGCTGCCGGTTGGTTTATCACTTATCATGAAGGATAGTGCTCCGGTAAATCAGGTGTTCGGCAGAGCATTTTTGATATCGAGTTTCCGGATCACGAAGAGCGTCGCGATCATGAGAACAATGCCGAGCGGCAGGCAGATCAGCCAGTTGCGGATGAAGCCAGCGAAAATGTAAGCGACGAACGAGACGAGCGCTGCAGTGATCGCGTAGGGCAGCTGCGTCGAGACGTGTTTGATATGATCGCACTGGGCACCGGCGGAAGCCATGATCGTGGTATCGGAGATCGGGGAGCAGTGGTCGCCGCAGACAGCGCCGGCCATGCAGGCGGAGATCGCGATGATCATAAGCTCGTTGCCCATATTGCCCTGGAAGACGTTGACGACGATCGGGATCAGGATACCGAAGGTTCCCCAGGAAGTGCCTGTCGCGAAAGAGAGACCGACGGCGATCA
>SVDL01000097.1 GCA_015057835.1 Lachnospiraceae bacterium | reverse complement strand
TCCCGAAGAGCTCCAGCAGCAGCGTTTCTACCTCTACCTCGCGCTCACAAAGCCCTCCGAAATGCTCTGTCTCTCCTGTTCCGAGACGGATCCGAACGGCGCGGCCCTCAAGCCTTCTTTCCTGCTCCGCACCGTCAGCCGTCTGTTTCCGCGCCTTGAGACCGTCCGCGAAGGAAAAGCGGCCGTCCGGGAGATCGAGACGCCTCTCGACGGGCTCCATGAGCTCCCGCTCGTCCTCGCCGAGACACTTTCGGAAGACGAACAGACTGATTATCTCGAGCTCTACCGCTCTCTCGTCCTGCACGATCCGGACAATCCGGGCTGCGCTCTGCTGACGGAAGCCGCCGCGGCGAGAAAACCTGCCGATCATATCGGGGAGAAAAATGCGCTCGCTCTCTACGGACCTTCTCTCAAAGGATCGGTCACGCGCCTCGAGAAATTCGCGTCGTGCGCATTTTCCCATTTCGCCGCCTACGGACTCCGCCTCTCCGAGAGAGCGGAATTCACCTATTCCGGCATGGACCGGGGAAATGTCCTCCACGAAGCGCTGGAAACCTATGCCGGCAAAGTGCGGCAGAGCGGGCGCCTCTGGCAGGATCTTTCCTCCGAAGAGAGGGATCACCTTGCGGATACCTGTATTGAAAATGCCGCCGCGACCTACAGCGGCAGGCTTCTGCACGACTCCGCGGGGATGGAATACGAACTTGTGAGGCTCAAACGCATGATGCGCCGCACGGTGGAAGTCCTGACGCTCCAGCTCTCCCACGGCGATTTTGTTCCCTCCGGATTTGAAGTGGATTTCCGCGAGAACGATTTCCTCTCCCTTGAGGAGCAGGACCCGTCCCGGCGCATTTCCATGATCCTGAACGGCAAGATCGACCGCATCGACATCTGTGAGACGGAAGGCAGCGTTCTGGTCAAAATCATTGATTATAAGAGCGGAACGACGAAGTTCGATCTCTCGCAGATCTATTACGGACTGCAGCTGCAGCTCGTTCTGTACCTCAAAGCCGCCCTGAATCTGTCCCGCCGCCGGACCGGGAAGGAGCCCCTCCCCGCGGGCATTTTCTATTACAATATTGACGATCCGGTCATTGACGCCGATCCGAACGCCACGGAAGAGGAGAAACTCGCCGCATTCATGGAGAAACTGAAACCGAACGGCGTCCTGTCGGAGGAGCGGGAAGTTCTCGCCCGTCTCGACCGGGATCTCTATGCGGGACAGAATGACTCCCTGGTCATTCCGGTCTCTCTGACAAAAAAAGGAATCCCGAAAGCGACCTCGGGAACGATTCCGCAGGACGGTTTTGACCTGCTGATGCGCTTCGCGCAGAAAAAGGCGGCGGAGATCGCATGCGATATTATGAGCGGAAAAGCCGATGCGGACCCGTACCGCATGAAAAACAGCTCCGCCTGCGATTTCTGCCCGTATTTAAGCGTCTGCGGACTTGACAGACGCATCCCCGGCTATCATTTCCGGGATCTCGAAAAACAGAAAAATGATGATATCTGGCAGGCAATGGAGACGGATCTGAACGCCGGAACGGCCTCCGTGCCGGAGGATCAGACATCGGAAAACACTGCCGGTCCGGAAGCGGAAGGAAAGGAGGAGAGCCATGCAGTGGACAGATGATCAAAAGCTCGTGATCGATTCCCGCGGCAGAAATATCCTCGTCGCTGCCGCCGCCGGCTCCGGAAAAACAGCCGTTCTCGTGGAGCGGATCCTGACCCTGATCACGGATCCCGCACATCCGGCGGATATTGACCGCCTCCTGGTCGTGACCTTTACAAGAGCCGCTGCCGCCCAGATGCGGGAGCGGATCCGCACCACGCTGGAAAAACGGCTCGATGAGTCTCCGGACGATCCGGTCCTCACGCGCCAGCTCACACTGCTTCCCAATGCCCGCATCACGACGATCGACGGGTTCTGTTCCTATGTGCTTCGAAGCTACGGCGCCTCTATCGGGCTCGAAGGCGGTTTCCGCGTCGCCGATGAGGGCGAAATGAAACTCCTCCGGGAGGATACTCTTCAGAAACTGTTTGAGGAGGAGCACGAGAGCGGACGGCTCGCTTTCAGGGAATTTATGGATACTTTCGCTCCCGGCCGCTCCACAGCCGCCCCGGCGGAAATGATCCAGAAAGTGTACGACACCGCATTTTCCGGACCGGATCCGGACGGATGGCTCACAGACTGCATCAACGCGCCGGAAGACATCCGGTGGGAAAATGCGGACCATGTCTTATGGATGCGGGAATACCTGCGCGACATACAGCTCCTCATTTCCCGCGGACTAATGCTGGCGCAGCAGAACGCGGAGCTCGCGAACAGTCCCGCGGGTCCGTCCGCCTATATCCCGGCGGCGCAGGAATCCCTCGATCTGTTCACGGCGCTGGATGAAGCGGGAAATGATTATGACAGGCTGCGGAATATACTGACTTCCTTCTCGCCGTCAATACTTTCCAGATCCAAACCTCTCCCGGGTGAAGACGAGTCTTTGCGGGATTCTTTTAAGAGCACGAGAACTTCCATCAATAAGATCCGCGAGTCACTGCTCTCGGACTATCTCCGCTACGACGCGGAAACGCTCCTTGAGAGCCAGCGGAATTCCATCCCCGTCCTCGCGGAGCTCGTCCGCCTGGTCCGCCGTTTCCGGGAGATGTTCTCCGCCGCCAAAAGAGAGAAGAACCTGCTCGACTACAACGATCTCGAGCAGTTTGCGCTTCAGATCCTCGTGGATGCGGACGGTCACCCCACCCGGGCGGCCGAGGAACTGGGAGACCGCTATCTGACCGTCATGATCGACGAATACCAGGACAGCAACTATCTGCAGGAAGCGGTGCTGCTCGCCGTCTCCCGGATCGCGCGGGGCGAAAATAACTATTTTATGGTCGGCGATGTCAAACAGAGCATTTACAGTTTCCGTCAGGCGCGTCCCGATCTGTTCATGAAAAAATATGACCGGGGATCCACGGATCACGACCAGCGGATCGATCTCCGCTCCAATTTCCGGAGCCGCCGGGAGGTCATCCGCTGCGTCAACTGCATTTTCCGGCAGATCATGCGGCGGGAGATCGGCGGGATCGACTACGATGACGACGCGGCTCTCGTCTACGGGGCCGGCGAGATCTATCCGGAGCCGGCGGAGGAAGGCAGAGGAGCCGTCCTGTCTGACTATCAGACCGAATGCATGCTTGTTTATCCGTCCGCCGCGGACGACGGCACACTCTCCTCCGCCCGTACCGGCATGGAGACCGAGGCCTGGGCGATCGCAGACAGGATCCTTTCCCTGACCGGGAACACGCTTCTTTTCGATAAAGAAACGAAAACCGCCCGTCCTGCCGAATACCGGGATATTGTGATTCTGCTCCGGTCCATGGGGGAGTTCGCGGAGATTCTTCAGGAAACACTCCGGATCCGCGGGATCCCCGTGTACACGACCCGTAAAACCGGCTATTACACGGCACAGGAAGTCCAGGCGGTTCTGCAGTATCTGGCCATTCTGGACAATCCGCGGCAGGATATTCCTCTTGCGGCGGTGCTTCGCTCGCCCTTTATGCGTCTTGACGCCCGGGAAATGGCAGTGATCCGCGCATTTGCGGACCGTCAGGAGGAGATGACGCGCGCTTCCTTCTGGGACTGCGTGCAGCTGTATGCGGAGGAAGGCGATAATATTTCCTTGCGGGACCGTCTTGATGCGTTTCTCCGGGACTGGGCGCAGTACCGCGAATCCGCCCGGCGGCAGCCGGTTCACGAGCTTATTTTCCGCCTCATTTCCGAAACGGGATTTGCGGACTACGTCCGCGCGCTGCCGGGAGGCCCCATCCGCTCCGGCAACCTCGAGATGCTGATCACGATCGCCGCGGAATACGAGAAGACCAGTTACGCCGGGCTGTATCATTTTATTCGTTATGTAAATGAGCTTCGCAAATATGATATCGACACCGGCGAAGCAGTCCTCACCGGCGAGGGCGGAAATGCCGTCCGGATCATGACGATTCATTCCAGCAAGGGGCTGGAGTTTCCGGTCGTCATCCTGGGGCAGATGCACAAGCAGTTCAACCGGACCGATCTGAACAAGTCAGTGCTCATCCATCCGGACTGCGGCATCGCCTCCGACTATCTGCGCCTTGAAGACCGGGTCCGGATCAAAACGCCGGCAAAGCAGGCGATCCGCCGCCGTCTTATGAAAGACGCTGTCGGCGAGGAGCTTCGTGTGCTGTACGTCGCCATGACCCGCGCGGAGCAGAAACTGATCCTTACGGGAATCGTCAAGAGCGGGGATGCGCTCGATAAAAAGAGAATATCCCCCGATTATGATGAAATCTTTCTTCCCGAAGCAGTTCTCAGCAGTGCTTTGAGTTTCTGGGATTTTGTGCTTCCCGCAGCGATGCGGATCGCAGCGCTTCCGGGCACGGATCCTTCCCTCTTCAGAAGTTCTGTCTCCCTGCCGGAAACGGCTCCGGGTGAACCTGCGCCGCTCCGGTTCGTGGAGATAACCGGAAATGAAATAAAGCAGGAAGTCAGTGATAAAAACGAGAAGGAAGCCGCGCTGTTCCGGAAAATGCAGACTGCAGATCTTTCGCGGCCTTTTAACGAAGCGCTTCATCAGCTTCTTTCGGAGCGTTTCTCCTTCCACTATCCCCACGAAGGACTCGACCGCATGCCCGCAAAGATCTCCGTTTCGGAGCTCAAGGCCGCCCGCTATCACGACGAAGAGGCATTTCAGCTCTTTGACGATCCGCCCGTGATCCCGCTGATCCCCGCCTTTATGAGGGATGAACCGGAAACACTCACCGGCGCCGGCCGCGGCACGGTCTATCACAAGTTCATGGAATTGATGGATTATAGTGCTGCCGCAGGCGACCCCGGCCCGGACAATACAGGTGCTGCACGGCCGGATTGTACGGGGGGCACTTTGGACAGTACTTTGAGTAAAAAACTTACGCAGGAGATCTCCCGCCTCACGGAAGCCCGTCATCTCTCGGAGGAAGAGGCCTCCGTGATCCGGACAGCGGACATAGAGACATTTCTCCGCTCCCCGATCGGAAGGAGAATGGCGGATGCGGCTGCCCGCGGAGAACTTTTCCGGGAGACGCCGTTTACATACTCCGTGCCGGCGGATACGATCGACCCGGCGTTCCCTTCTTCCGAGACAATTCTTGTGCAGGGCGTCATCGACGCCTGGTTCATGGAAGACGGCCACATTGTACTTGTGGATTATAAGACAGATTACGTCAGCTCCGGAAAAAAAGAAGAGCTGCTCCGGAAGTACCGGGCACAGCTCCTTACTTACGCCGACGCATTGCAAAGGCTGACGGGGCGTACGGTGACGGAACAATATATCTACTCTTTCTTCTTCGGGGAAGAGATTCCGGTCGAATGAAGATTTTTTCTTTGAGGAGGAAATTCCGGTGGAAACGAAGAAGAGGACGCCGCGCGGCGTCCTCTCTTTTGTTTTTCTCATCCTGTTACTTCTTCTCTTCCCTTTTTACATTTCCCCGGTATTGCTCTCCCTTTTCGGGACTGCACCATTGACCCTTTATGCCTCCGGTACGTCTGTCTTATCTTTTTCCTTCTCTTTGGCGGTATTCGCCGGTTCTTTGGCCATTGGCGGATTTACTGTGTCTTTGGGCATCGGCGGATTTACCGGCGCCGGCATCGGGCGCTGCGGATATCCCCGGTTCATCTTCATTGCCTTCGCGCGCTCTTTCGCTGCCTTCTTATCCTCTTTTTTCTGCAGACGGCGCTTCTTTCTGTCCGGATCTCTCTTATCCGCCGCTTTGTTCAGCAGAACTACAATGAGAACAATGATAAGCCCGCAGATGATGAACGGAAGAAGATGGATCACTGCGATGAGAAGCCCTTCCATAAAGCCGGTGAATCCTTCCCAGGATTCCTTAAACGCTCTGGTGACTCTCTGGCCGAAGGTAATGGTCGGCTGTTCCTCTTCTGTGTAGACCAGAACTTCTCTTACATTGATATTCACTGTGGAGTAAGCCACATCCACATCCATGGAAGCGAGATTGGTCCGGTTTGCGTTCAGCTCTGACTCCACATCGGTCAGACGCTCTTCGATGTAGATCATCTCCTCGATCGTATCCGCCTTATCCATCATTTCGTTCAGGCGCTTTTCTTCTTTTTCGAGGGCTTCGATCCTGGCTTCCGTGCTGTGGTACTGGCGGCTGATGTTCTCCACGTTCTGGCTCCTGGAAGTAACTTTTCCGAAATTGCCCGCATCCGTGACAAATGCGTCATAGTCTTTGACCGGAACACGGATCCGGATACTCATGTACATCGTCCCGGAAGTTTTCCGGTGGCCGCTGTAATACCAGTTGTAATCGTTGTCGTTCTCGGTCTCGGACTCGATGATCGCGTTATACTGGCGGATCTTCTCACGAATCGCCTGCACAGTCTTCTGATATTCCGTCGTCTCGATCTCGAGATAGCAGGTGTAGACCAGCTTATCGCTGCTCAGCGTCGTCCCGCTGCCCTCTTCCCCGCTGCCGGAACTGCCCTGCTCCGTCGTATAGGCAGAACCCGAAGCAGCGCCGTAATCGCCTTCTGCTTCTGCTTCCTCCGCCATTTCCATATCTTCGTCCCAATATGCCTCTTCCTGCGCGGCCGGTGCATAGGCGGCTTCGGAGCTGGACGACTTGCCTGCACTGTAGCCGGATGACCCGCAGGCTGTTCCGATCATGGCGAACAGAAGCATGATGCTTACCGCAATCGCAAATTTCTTTTTCATAATTAAATCCTCCTTACAGGATGAAGTTCCCTGGATGCCTTTCTTACCTGATGAGACAGGAATTGCTCTGCGTTCTTACAGGTTGATTATATCATTCCGAAAATAAAATTTATTGTTTGTGCAAAAAAAATCCTGTTATAAAAAAGGCACCAAAATGAACACTTTCATTTGGTACCTCTTTTTCAAAAATATTCTGTTTTTGCCCGGCTCACTTGATCTGCGCGTGCAGCTCCTGCAGCGAAAGCGTCTCTTCCTCCCCGTGGCGGAGGACCTGGGTGATGCCCTCGGCGGCGGCGTAAGCGGCAGCTGTGGTAGTCATGTAGGGGATACCCGCACGGATCGCGTCCTTGCGGAGATAACTGTCATCGTGTTTGGACTGTCTTCCGATCGGGGAATTGATGATCATCTGTACCTGTCCGTTGATAATGAGGTCTCGGATATTCGGTCTGCCCTCGTAGCCCTTTTTGACAAATGTCACCGGGATGCCCTCATCCATGATGTTCTCATAGGTGTGGCCGGTCGCGTAGATCTTGAATCCGCTGTTCGCAAAGCTCTTCGCGAGGGCGGCCGCCTCGGAGCGGTCATCGGGAGCCAGGGAGATCAGCACCGCTCCGCTGGTGGGCAGTGTCGCCTTGGCGCCGTCTTCCGCTTTGAAGAAGGCTTCGCCGGTCGTCTTCGCGAGGCCGAGTACTTCACCGGTGGAGCGCATTTCCGGTCCGAGGACCGGGTCGACTTCCTGGAACATATTGAACGGGAAGACCGCTTCCTTGACGCCGTAATACGGGATCTCCCTTGTCTTAAGATCCGGGACCGGGGATTTGTGTCCTGTCAGATCCGAGGTGATGATATCTGTCGCGATGGGCACCATGCGGATGCCGCAGACCTTGGAGACCAGCGGGACCGTGCGGGATGCGCGGGGATTGGCTTCCAGGACGTAGACGACATCATCCTCGATCGCGTACTGCATGTTCATCAGGCCGACGACATGCATCTCGACGGCGATCTTCTTTGTATATTCGCGGATCGTCTCCAGGTTCTTCTCGGAGATATGCTTCGAGGGAATAATGCAGGCGGAATCCCCGGAGTGAATGCCGGCGAGCTCGATGTGCTCCATCACTGCCGGGACAAATGCGTCATTTCCGTCCGCGATCGCGTCCGCCTCGCACTCCATCGCGTTGTGCAGGAAGCGGTCGATGAGGATCGGGCGGTCCGGCGTCACGCCGACAGCCGCTCTCATATAATCCGCGATCGATTCGGCATCGCGGACGACTTCCATGCCGCGGCCGCCGAGAACGTAGGAGGGACGCACCATGACCGGATAGCCGATCTTTTCCGCGATCGCCTGCGCCTCTTCCACGGTGGTCGCCATGCCGGATTCGGGCATCGGAATGCCGAGTTTATCCATCATTTCGCGGAACCGGTCGCGGTCCTCCGCGAGGTCGATGACTTCCGGCGACGTCCCGAGAATGCGGACGCCTTCTTTTTCAAGTTTCGCGGCAAGATTAAGCGGTGTCTGCCCGCCGAACTGTGCGATGACGCCGAGCGGTTTCTCTTTGTGATAGATCGCGAGCACATCTTCCAGTGTCAGCGGTTCGAAATACAGCTTGTCCGAAGTGTCATAGTCCGTTGAGACAGTCTCCGGATTGCAGTTGATAATGATCGTCTCGAAACCGAGCTTCTTGAGCGACATGGCGGCGTGGACGCAGCAGTAGTCGAACTCGATGCCCTGGCCGATGCGGTTCGGGCCTCCGCCGAGGATCATGATCTTCTTCGTATCCGGGTTCACCGGGTCGTGATCCTCGCCGTTGAACGTCGAATAGTAATACGCGCTGTCCTGCGTACCGCTGACGTGGACGCTGTCCCACACTTCCCGAAGGCCGAGTTCCACTCTCCTGTGGCGGATATCGTCTTCGGAGATCGCGAGGATCTCGCTGAGGTATTTATCCGAGAAGCCGTCTTTTTTCGCCTGAATCAGCTGTTCATCCGCCGGCATCCGGCCTTTGTTTGCCAGCATCGCTTCCTCTTCTTCGACCAGCTCCTTCATCTGCTCGATGAAATAGCGTTTGACATGAGTGATCTCATGGATCTCATCCACCGTCGCGCCTTTGCGGATCGCCTCATACATCTCAAAATGGCGCTCCGAATTCGGGGTGGCGAGCTTGATGAGAAGTTCTTCTTTGGAGAGCTGATCATAGCCGTTCACATGGCCGAGGCCGTATCTGCCCTTTTCAAGGGAACGGATCGCTTTCTGGAACGCTTCTTTATAGGTCTTGCCGATGCTCATGACTTCGCCGACCGCTCTCATCTGCGTGCCGAGCTTGTCTTCGACGCCCTTGAATTTCTCAAAGGCCCAGCGGGCGAATTTGACGACAACGTAATCGCCGCCCGGGACGTATTTATCCAGAGTGCCGTATTTCCCGCAGGGCAGTTCTTTCAGGGTGAGGCCCGTCGCAAGTTTCGCGGAGACCAGCGCGATGGGGAAGCCCGTCGCCTTGGAGGCGAGCGCAGAGGAACGGGACGTGCGCGGATTGATCTCGATGACAACGATCCTGTCGCTCTTCGGGTCGTGGGCGAACTGCA
>SVDL01000096.1 GCA_015057835.1 Lachnospiraceae bacterium | reverse complement strand
CACGCTGCGGGGGCTGGGCATGCGGTAGTTGGGCAGCTCCATCACGAAGGGCACGGCCTCGCCCTTGAACAGCGTGTTCTTGTACAGCAGCGCCACCAGTATGGCCGTCACGATGCCCAGCAGGTACAGCTCCGTCATGATCAGGCCGCCCCGCTTCGGGAAAAATGCGTTGACAAAAAACGCGTAGATCGGCAGCTTCGCCGTACAGCTCATAAAAGGTGTCAGGAGAATAGTCATGCGGCGGTCTCTCTCGCTGGGGAGCGTCCGCGTCGCCATGACCGCGGGCACCGTGCAGCCGAAGCCGATCAGCATCGGCACGATGCTCCGTCCGGAAAGACCGATCCTGCGGAGCAGACGGTCCATAACAAAGGCCACCCTCGCGATGTATCCCGAATCCTCCAGTATGGAGAGGAAGAAGAACAGCGTCACGATGATCGGCAGGAAGCTGAGCACGCTGCCGACGCCCGCGAAAATGCCGTCGATAATGAGTCCGTGGATCACCTCATTGACGCCCGCCGCGCTCAGCGCCGCGTCAGCCGCGGCGGACAGCGCATCGATCATCTGTTCGAGAATACTCTGGAGCCAGGCCCCGATCACATTGAACGTCAGGAAAAAGACCAGTCCCATGATGCCTATGAATGCCGGGATCGCCGTGTATTTTCCGGTCAGGATCCTGTCGATCTTCTCGCTTCTTGTCCGCTCTCTGCTCTCATGCGGCTTCCGGACGGTCTGCGCGCAGACCCTCTGGATAAAGGAGAACCGCATATCCGCCATGGCGGCACTGCGGTCGAGACCTCGCTCATTTTCCATCTGCAGGATGATGTGTTCGATCATCTCCGTCTCGTTCTGATCCAGCGCCAGCTGTTCTGTCACGATGGAATCGCCTTCGATCACCTTGCAGGCGGCAAAGCGGACCGGCAGGCCGCAGCGTCGCGCGTGGTCCTCGATCAGGTGTGAAATGGCGTGAATGCAGCGGTGGACGGCGCCGCCGTGATCATTTTCCCCGCAGAAATCCTGCCGGGCGGGCTTTTCCTGGTATTTGGCCACATGGAGCGCATGGTCTATGAGTTCTTCAATACCCTGATTTTTAGCCGCGGAAATGGGAACGACCGGCACTCCGAGGAGCTGCTCCATGACGTTGACATTGATGGCACCGCCGTTCACCCTCACTTCGTCCATCATGTTGAGTGCTACCACCACCGGAGTCTCCATCTCGAGGAGCTGCATGGTGAGGTACAGGTTCCTCTCGATATTGGTCGCGTCGACGATATCGATGATCGCTTTCGGTTTTTCCCTGACGACAAAATCACGGGAGACGATCTCCTCGCTGCTGTACGGCGACATGGAATAGATGCCCGGAAGATCTGTGACCAGCGTGTCCGGATGTTTCCGGATGGATCCGTCTTTCCGGTCCACCGTCACACCCGGGAAATTCCCGACATGCTGGTTCGCGCCGGTCAGCTGATTAAAAAGCGTCGTCTTTCCGCTGTTCTGATTGCCCACGAGCGCAAATGTGAGCGTTGTTCCTTCGGGCAGCGGATCTCCGGTGCCTTTCGGGTGAAATTTTCCGCCCTCGCCAAGACCGGGATGCTCTTTCTCCCGAATCGGCAGGAGGGAAGAGAACTCCTCTTCTTTCTCCGCCTCCGCCCGGTCGTCGATCTCGATCCGTCCGGCGTCATCGAGCCGCAGCGTCAGTTCATAACCGTGGATCATGAGCTCGACGGGATCTCCCATCGGCGCGTATTTGATCACTGTCACAGCAGCTCCGGGAATTACACCCATATCAAGAAAATGCTGCCGGAGAGCGCCGTCCCCGCCAACATTCAGAATAACGGCGCTCTGTCCGGGCGCCAGTTCTTTCAATGTCATTTTTAAATCCCTTTTTCAGCTTTTTCGGGAAAACCCAGCTCGTTCTCCCTCTTTTTTATTATATTACACCGATGTCCCTGCAACAACCTAAAACTGAAGGAGCGGGGTCAGGATCCTGCCCTTTCCCCGCTCTCGTTGCGTTCTCTCTTATTTTATTCCCGCTCTTTCTCATACCGCCGGATCCCGCGCCGCAGTTTCCGGTCATATCCCATAAAATACCACCACAGGGCGAGGACCGCTGCCGCGCAGACGGCGATGAGGACGCCCCGCATTACAGACGCGTTCCTGCGCTGTGCCGGCGAAGCTGCGAGCGGCACGGTATTTTCCTCCAGATCCTCCGCGGGGATATCTTCCACCACGGTGATGACCAGCTGCTTTTCCTCCTGTCCGTCCGGCTCGGGTTCTTTCCCGGCAGCGCCGGCGGGGACCGCCCTCGCAAGAAGGATCAGCACGATCGCCAGCAAGGCAAGTATCCATTTTTTTCTTTTTTTTCTGATCTTCATTTTCTGTCCTCCGGGTTTTCCCCTGGTTTCTGCCCCGGGAATCTCCTCTTCATTTCCGCCTTTGGTGTTTTCTTCTTACTGTCCCTGCTGCAGCGTCAGCGCGAGATGCAGGGTGTTGCCGATATGGTCCGGAATGTAAACGTCCCAGTCCTCTTCCGGATAGGAGAAGGTCACGCTTCCTTCCTCCTCATTGTATTCCAGCGGGCGGATCTCTTCTCCCGCCGCGTTCTTTGCGATTATTTCCCTGTAATCGACGCCGATGCCTTCATCCGCGACATACAGCGTGAAGAAATCCTCTCCGATCAGCGAATCCAGGAGCGCCGGTCCCGTGCAGTCCACGTCCGTCACCTCGGTCTCCGACTCCGTTCCCTGGCGGTTGATAAGTTCCACCCGGATCGTGAGAGCCCCGTTTCTCGTCGGCTCTACGGTAAATTCCTTCGCCCCCGCCTCGTAGACCGGAAGAGAGTGATTCCGGAGCCTCGCAGTGACGCGTCCCACCGGGAGCACAGAGCGCACCTGAACCGTATAGACCGGCAGCCCCCGTTCCCCCTCCGCGGCTTCCGTGACCGTAAAGCGCGGCAGGACGAACAGAAGAGGCAGCAGCACAAACACCGCCATGGCGGCCCCGGTCAGACGTTTCTGCCAGGAGAACCGCTCCTTGCGGTAGAGCGCGTAAGAAGCGAGTGCTTCCATCGGCACCGTGTTGGGCTTCCACCCGCTTTTTTCGAAAATATTCTCGAGAACAGAAGCCGATTCCGCGGCCGAAAGATCTTCTTTCATCCGGATTTCCGTATGATTTCCCGAAAACGTCCCTTCGGAAATGTCCGTGCCCGTAATTCCTCTGGTGTAGGCGAGATGTCTTCTGCCGGCCTTCTCATACCTTCTCACTTCCGCATCGGAATAGTTGAGAATGTCCCCGATCCGGCGCGTATCAAGTCCCTGGATGTCCTTCATGACGAGCACCTGGGACTCTGTCAGAGGAAGGTGCATAAACGGCTCCGCGGATGTATTTCCGAACATCTGAAAACTGATCCTGCTGAGCCACGGCATGAAAAGCGATGGTTCACTTAGCGTTCCGATCCGGTGCAGGGCGGTCACATAGACATCCTCCAGTGCATTAAGGACTGTCTGTCTTGCCGTCTCCCCCTGCTCCCTCTTCAGCATGCCGGAAAGATAGGAAAACTGTCTTGCCCCGGACGCCGCAAAAAGCTCGGCGAAAGCATTGCTGCTTCCTCCCCGCGTCTTTTCCGCAAGATCATTCAGATAAGCCTGATCCAGTGTTTCCAAGGTTCTTCCCCGCTCTTAAGCATTTTCGTAAGCGCGCCGGTCGGACAGCGCAACGAGTTCTGTCAGTGTCTTTATACTGTCCCCTTCTTCAAAAGCGGTTCCGGCGCTGTACCGGATCGGGACGTCCGCATTTTCTTCATTGTAGGCTTTCACTCCCTCGCTGACCGCCTGTTCGAACCGCTCCAGTCTCCTTAAGGAACATTCGCGGAAAATGGCGACGAATTTATTTCCGCCGTTGCGCCCGATAAAGCAGACGCCTTCCGCCGCGCCGGCCAGGATCTCCGAGAAGGAACGGATCGCGGCGTCCCCGCCTTCATGTTCCTTCTGCTTATTGATCTCCCCGAGATTCGTGAGTTCCATCGTGATGCACCCCATATCCTCCGGGAGCGGTTTGTGCAGGAACGCGCCGATGTAGGTGTCGACGCTGTACCGGTTCGCGACGCCGGTCAGGGCGTCCTGATAGACGGCATTGTCCAGCTCCGTGTTCTCTCTCTTGAGACCGGCGTAGGACTGGAAATCATAAAACAGAAATCCGAACGAGACCCCCAGCGCGAGCCACAGAAGGATGCACAGGAAGCGGATCCCCGGGTGGGAGGCCGCCATCGCGTACAGTTCGCGGTCCCTGAGAAGAGTGACAAGTGCAGTGACGGTGAGAACCGCCATGATGGCCAGCTGTATGGTTTTCAATAAATCAAATCGTTTCATGAAAATACCGTCCTATGCTCTTAATGCGTATCACCGGATCTTCCGGATGCCTCCGCTGCCCGCGGCGATGAGGATCTTCCCCTTGATCTGACGCCGGTTTACCTCTCCGAATGCTCTGGAATCCATCGACACGGAGCGGTTGTCCCCGAGGACGAACACGTTTCCTTCCCGTACGGTGTAGGGGTAAATGACGGACCCGGTCTCCTCCAGGGTCTCCCCGTCCGCCCACGGTTCCTCCAGCATTTCGCCGTTCACGTAAACACGGCCGCCGACCAGGTCGACCTCATCCCCGCCGACAGCGATGACCCGTTTCACATAGTAGTCTCCCGAGGGGACTCGCACGGAGATCACGTCTCCGGGCCTGTATTCCGGGACGATCCTCGTATAAACCACGAGATTTCCGTCCTGCAGGGAAGGAAGCATGGAGTCTCCGCTCACGACCGACGTTCCGATGATGAAGCGGAACAGGATAAATACCGCCGCGACCAGTGCCGCGAAAAACACCCAGTCGTGAAGCCACTCCAGTTTTCTGCCGTTATACTGTTCCAATACGCGTTTTCGAGCCATGACTGTTTTCTACTCTATTTTACTGTGCGGATGGTCAATGAGGCCGTCAAAAAAAGGGATGAACAGCGGCTTTGCGCGCCTGCCCGCATCTGTTTTTCCGGTGTCAGTACACAAGAGGGAAATCCGGGACCTGTTTTGCGTTAAGGGCGTGAACATTTGCCCGGAATTCGTCCCAGGTCCAGGATGTGCTGTAATGATTGTTGTTAAAATACGGCGACGGGCAGTATTTGCTGACGATATCGCCGTGCCGCAGGATGTTTTCCTCCGGGATCCCCAGCTCTTTCATGAGGTCTCTCACGAGAAGCACGCAGGCTTCCTGGGTCTCTTCTGTAAAATACCACCGCGGATCTCTGTCATCGGACGCGTCCCCGTCGCAGCGCGGACACATTTCGATGCCAATGGTATTGTAATTGTTGGCATCGTCGTGCAGCTGTTCATAGCATCCCGCCGTTCCCACCTGCCATGGCACCATACCAAGCGACGCCGACTGATAAATGGTACCGTCCGCGTAAATATAGAAGTGGGCCCCGGTGCCGTCCTCGTCAATGGAGTGACCGTCCGCGGGAACGCCGAGAAAATGGATCGCGATATACTTCCGGGCGTTTCCGCTCTCCCGGATCTTTTCATCCTGCAGGTCTGAGATAAAAGCGGGGAGGCTGCCATCCGCGGTGTATCCGTTTTCATTTCCTACGATATTCACCCCGCCGGCCATCTCATTTTCCTCGTCCCGCATAAGGGAGCGGACGGCTGCCGCGCCGCGGATCAGCGCTGCAGCGATCACTGCCAGTACAAGGACTCTGGCGGCGATCAGAGCTGCCAGAAGCCAGCGCTGCCGGACTTTCCTGCGGCGGGCAATTCTTCTCCGCATTCTTCGTCTTCTTTTATAAGCTGTATTTCTTCTTCCGGTACGGGCTGCCGCGCAGCCCGCTCTCTGTGTATTATACATTCTGGCGACCTTTATAAACGGATCAATCAGTTTCTCTTCCTAATTCATACGTTTATAAAGCATCGGTCCGGCATCACTGCCGGATCATTTCACCATCATGGAGCGCAGTCCTTCGCCCCGGTATGGCCGGCAGCTCCGCCAGAATGATCGCTGACAGCATGACGGCGCATCCGAGGATCTCTCTTCCGCTCAGCGCCTGCCCCAGGATCACCCATCCGCTCAGCGCGCTGAAAACACTTTCCATCGCCATGGCGATCGACGCGGCGGCGGGATTGACTCTTGCCTGTCCGATCGTCTGCAGCGTATACCCGGCGCCGGAGCTCATGACGCCGGCGTAAAGGATCGCGCCCGCCGCGCTGATCATCCCCTCTTTGGTCGGATGCTCAGACAGAAGGGCGATGACGGTGGAAAATACCGCCTCAAAAAAGAACTGGCAGACCGTCAGACGGACGGCGCCGATCTTCCCAACGTACCGGCTCACACAAATGATCTGAAAAGAAAACAGCAGCGCGCACAGAAGGGTAATAAGGTCGCCGTATCCGAGGTTCAGGCTCTGTGTCATACAGAGCAGATACAGCCCTGTCACCGCGAGCAGAACGCTGATCCAGATCTTCAGGCTGCTCTTTCTCCGAAAGATGCAGTAGATCACGGGAACGATCACGACATACATCGCGGTCAGGAAGCCCGATTTGGCGGTCGTTGTATAGGCGATGCCGATCTGCTGGGCAGCGCTGGCCGCAAACAGGAAGAAACCGCACAGCGCGCCTGCCGTCAGCATTTCCTTTCCGGAAATGCCGGATCCTGACGGCTGCGCGGCCGCATTTTTCCTCTGCTTCCGGCTCTGCCATATGAGTACCGGCAGAAGGACTGCCGTCCCGATCCAGCTCCTCGAAGCGAGGAACGTAAACGGAGGCACATATTCCGCGCCGATGCTCTGAGCAGTAAAAGCTGCTCCCCATATTAGAGACGCCAGAAGAAGGATGGCGATCCCGGTCAGTTCTCTTTTTTTGCTGTTCATGTATTACCCCAGCCGAATACTGATCTCTCCGCTGGAGAGCCATTCTTCCGTGCCGTCTTCGTACCGCACCTTAAGGCGGCAGTCATCGTCGATGGCGACAGCCTCCGCGTCTCTTCCCGCGCCCGGCCCCGCCTGATATTCCGAGCCTTTCAGAACGCGGATCTTTTTCCCGGTCACGATGTTCCTCGCCCGGTACTCTTCGGCGTACGCCCTGCTGCGGAGATGCGCGTACTGCTCCTCAAAGCGGTACAGGAACGCGGCGCAGAGCCGGTTTTTCACATCTTCTGTCTTCTCCGTGAACACGGCGCCCGCAATTCCCGCGATCTCCTCCGGGAAACCGCCTTCGGGTTCATAAATATTGAACCCGATGCCCATCACCGCGTAGTCGAGAAGGGAACTTTCCATATCAAACGACCCCTGTGTCAGGATCCCGCACACTTTTTTCCCCCGCATGTAGACGTCATTGACCCACTTGATCCCGGGGGCTTCGCCGGTGCCTCTCTCCTCCCCTTCCGGGCCCGTGACGTCCTCAATGGCTTTGCAGGCGGCCACGGCCGCGATCGTCGTGATCCTCACCGCGTCCTCTGCGGGGCAGTCCTCCGGCCGCAGAAGAATACTGATATACACACCGGTTCCCGCGGGAGAATAAAAGCTGCGCCCGCGCCGCCCGGCGCCGTTTGTCTGCTCCGCCGCGATGACCGCATAGCCTTCTTTTCCGCCCTTTGCGGCGGCGGCTTTCACATCCGTATTGGTGGAGCCCGTAACGGGAACGACCTGCAAATCATAAAAACGGTCGTCCGGACTGTATTTTTCCAGATATTTCAGGATCCCGGCTCTGGAAAGAATATCGGTTTTCTCCGAGAGGCAGTAGCCCCGGTTCGTCACGGCGCTGATCTCGTACCCCTCGCCCTGAAGCGACTTCACCGCTTTCCAGACCGCGGCGCGGGAAACCTTCGTCCGGACCGCCAGGTCTTCTCCGGAAAACCAATTGCCTTTATTCTCTTCCAGCACAGCAAGGATCTTTTCCTTTGTAGTCATTTTCTTTTACCTGTATCATCTTCTGTTTTCATTAAATATATTCTGAAACCGGAGCAATTGTCAACGGAGCACTTTTTCCTTGACATCCCAAGTGAAATGTTTATAGTAAAGGGTAACTGAAAATCAGAAAGTCTGATAGAGGCGCGGCTGACAAGAGTACTTTCCGTCAAGATCAAAATACGGGCAGGAACCGGACGGAAAAGAAAGGGAAAGCCGCCGAGGCGGTGCGATCGTTCCTGCTGGCGCATCAGCCGGTACGCCGGAAAAGATCCGGCGTACTGTCGCAACTGTGCGGAGAGCTGTCATGGCAGGGATAGGATTCCCTTTGAACAAGGTCATGACGGAGATGTCATGACTTTTCTGTTTTCTACAACTGTGAAGGGGGATTTATATGTTTGCCAATTCATTCTGGGCGCTTCTTCCGGCGGTCATCGCCATCGCGCTCGCACTCATCACCAAGGAAGTTTATTCTTCTCTGTTCATCGGTATTCTCGTGGGCGGACTCCTGTATTCCGGATTCAACCCCGTGGGAGCCATGGAGCACATTTTTGTTGACGGCATGATCGGACAGCTCTCCGACAGCTGGAACGTCGGCATTCTCATTTTCCTTGTCATTCTCGGAACAATGGTCATGCTGATGAACCGCGCGGGCGGCTCGGCCGCGTTCGGCCGCTGGTCCGTTGAACACGTCAAGACAAAGGTCGGCGCGCAGCTGGCAACGGTGGCGCTCGGCGTGCTTATTTTCATCGACGACTATTTCAACTGCCTGACAGTCGGGTCGGTCATGCGTCCGCTGACCGACAAGCACAGCATTTCCCGCGAAAAACTCGCGTACCTCATTGACGCCACGGCAGCACCGGTCTGCATTATCGCCCCGATCTCCTCGTGGGCGGCAGCCGTGACCGGTTTCGTGGACGGGGTGAACGGCCTCACGCTTTTCGTCCGCGCGATTCCGTACAATTTCTACGCGTTGCTGACTATTGTCATGATGATCACGCTGTCCGTAGGCAAATTCGACTACGGCCCGATGCGCGTCGCGGAAATGAGCAAGAGACTCAATCAGGAGAAGCTCCCGAACCCCAACGGCGTTTCCGCCATGACAGGCGCGGAAGACCAGCCGATGCCTCCGGTCTCTCCGAAGGGTAAAGTGATTCACCTCGTGTTCCCGATCGTCTGCCTCATTGTCTGCTGTGTCATCGGCATGATCTACACCGGCGGCTTCTTCGAGGGTGAATCCTTCGTGGATGCATTCTCCAACTCCGACGCTTCCGTCGGCCTCGTTTTCGGCTCCGTCGTCGCCCTGATCATCACGATCATTTTCTTCCTTGCCACGAAAGTCCTTAACTTCAACGAGTGCATGAACGCTCTTCCGGAAGGCTTCAAGAGCATGGTTCCGGCGATTCTCATCCTGACTTTCGCCTGGACGCTGAAATCCATGACGGATTCCCTCGGTGCTGCGGAATATGTTGCCGGACTCGTCGACTCCGCCGCCTCCACCGGTGCTCTCATGAGCATGCTTCCCGCTGTGATCTTCCTGATCGCCGTCGGTCTCTCTTTCGCGACAGGCACTTCCTGGGGAACCTTCGGTATCCTGATCCCGATCGTCGTCAAAGTCTTCCAGGGCAATATG
>SVDL01000095.1 GCA_015057835.1 Lachnospiraceae bacterium | reverse complement strand
GCATCACGAAGGAAGATATCAGCCGTCCGTATGACAAAGCCATCGGGACGGACGGCTCCATTGCCGTTCTCCGCGGAAATCTCGCTCCGGAAGGCGCGGTCATCAAACATACCGCCTGCCCGAAGGAGATGTTCAAGGCGATCCTCCGCGCCCGCCCGTTCGACAGCGAAGAGGAGTGCCTCGACGCCGTTCTGCATCACAAAGTAGAAAAAGGCGACGCCGTGTTTATCCGTTATGAGGGCCCGAAGGGCAGCGGCATGCCGGAAATGTTCTACACGTCGGAAGCGATTTCCACCGACAAAGAGCTCGGCAAAGCGATCGCTCTCATCACGGACGGCCGCTTCTCCGGCGCCTCCACGGGCCCGGTCATCGGACACTGCTCGCCGGAAGCCCAGGCCGGCGGCCCCATCGCCCTCGTCGAGGAGGGAGACCTCATCGAGCTTGATGTCATGGAGCGCAAACTGAATATCATCGGTATCGCCGGAGAGCGCAGAACGCCGGAAGAGATCGATGAAATTCTCAAAGAGCGCAAAAAGAACTGGAAGCCGAAGGATAGCAAGTATAAGAGCGGCGTGCTCCGCCTGTTCTCGGAACTTGCGGCGAGCCCGATGGAAGGGGCTTACCTCAAATACGAATAATAATGTAAACAGTACTTTGCACTTTTATTGAACGGGCCCGCCGCTGAGGCGCACAGGAAATCCTTCAGCAGGCGGGCCCCCTTAGGACTAATATGCCATTTACCATTATCCGAAATGATATTACTAAAGTAAGAGCAGACGCCATCGTCAACACCGCCAATCCCGAGCCGAGATACGCGAGCGGCACCGACGGCGCGATCTACAGAGCCGCCGGCGCGGAGCAGCTTCTCGCCGAGCGAAAAAAGATCGGGCACATCGAAGTCGGGGAGGCGGTCGTGACGGACGCATTTTTCCTGCCGGCAAAGTATATTATTCATACGGCAGGGCCGGTCTGGGACGGCGGGAACAACAATGAATTTGAAAGCCTCGCCGCATGCTACCGGAAATGCCTGTTCCTGGCCAAAATGCTGAAATGCGGGAGCATCGCATTTCCGCTGATCTCCACCGGGGTCTACGGCTTTCCGAAGGACCGGGCCCTGTCCATAGCCACGAAAGAGATCTCGGAATTCCTCGAGGAAGAGGATATGGAGGTCATTCTCGTCGTGTTCGACCGGACGGCTTTCCGGCTCTCCGCCGATCTTGCCGAAAATGTCGAACAGTACATCGACGACCATATGGTCTCGGAGATCCGGGAGGAGGAGTACAGCGCCGGGAGACCGTACCCGCGCCCGCAGAACATGCGGGAAGCAGGCGCTTTTTATGATTACGGAAAGGAAGCGCTGCCTTCCGCTCCGCATCCCGCGTTTTATTCGAACGCGGCTCCGGAATCGCCGAAAAAAGCGAAGGAAAAGAGACGCCGCAAAGGATTCCTGTCTGATCTGTTCGAAAAAGAGAGACCGGAAGCGCCGGCGATGGAGGCGGAGGAGTGCGCCGCGCCGGAAGTTTACGGAACCGGAAAAAGCCTGGACGACATCATGGCGCATGTCGGAGAGAGTTTTCAGGAAATGCTTCTCCGAATGATCGATGAACGGAAACTTGCGGATACGACCGTATACAAAAAAGCGAATCTGGACCGCAAACTGTTCTCCAAGATCCGGTGCAACAGTGATTACGCCCCTAAGAAAAAGACCGCGGTCGCGCTGGCCATCGCCCTGCAGCTGAATCTCGACGAGACCGTCGATCTTCTCGCGCGGGCAGGCTACGCTCTTTCTCCGGGCAGCCGGTTCGATCTCATTATCGAGTACTGTATTGAAAACAGGATCTACGATATTCACAAAATTAATAATATTCTTTTTAATTTCAATCAGCCGACCCTCGGGTGCTGACAGAAAAGCCGAAAACAGGAAGGGACGCGGAGTGCAGACAGTACACCGCGTCCTTTTTATTTGTCGCTTTCAAAGCGACCATTTGCCCTCTTAAAAACGGTATTCTCTTTACAGAAAAGAAAAAACAGTGTTGACCGCACTTCAAAAAATAAGGAGGATACAAAAATGAGAAAAGGGTTAACAGAACTGGTCATGATTCTTGACAGAAGCGGATCCATGCAGGGGCTTGAGCCGGATACCATCGGCGGATTCAACAGCATGATCGAAAAGCAGAAAAAGGAAGAGGGGGAAGCCCTCGTATCCGTGGTACTTTTTGATGATGTGTCCGAGGTGATCTATGACAGAGTCGATATTCAGAAAGTAGAGCCGATGACGGACCGGCAGTATTTTGTCCGGGGCTGTACGGCGCTCCTTGACGCCGTGGGAGGCGCGATCCACCACATCAAAAATGTCCACAAATATATCCGCGATGAGGATGTGCCGGAGAAGACGGTCTTCATCATCACCACGGACGGGATGGAAAATGCGAGCTCCCGGTATACCTACGAAAAAGTCAGGCAGATGATCGAGAGACAGAAAGAAAAACACGGCTGGGAATTCCTTTTCCTCGGCGCCAATATCGACGCCATCAAAGTTGCCGGCCGGTTCGGCATTCACGCGAGCAGAGCGGTCAATTATGAAAATGACAGCGCCGGCACCTCTCTGAACTACAGAGTCATGTCCGATGTGGTGACCTGCGCCCGGAGAGCGGAATCTCCGGCAGCGATGGCAAGAGAAATGGATGAGCGGGATATGTTTGCTCCGATCCGGGAGGACTATAAGAAGCGCCACAAAAGATAACGCGTCAGATCCGGCGCAGCATAGGAAGCGCCGCAAAAGATGACGCGTCAGGTCCAGTGCAACCGGTGGAGCTCCCCGTATTTTTCGAGGCCGCTGTAATCGGTGTGGCGCAGCGCCTCATAAAGAGCGATGGCCGCCGCGTTGGAAAGGTTCAGGGAGCGCTCTCCTCTGACCATGGGAATGCGGACGCAGAATTCCGGATGGCGGACAAGGATCTCCTCCGGAATGCCGGCGCTCTCCTTTCCGAACATCAGAAAATCGCCGTCCCGGTAATCGCCCTCCGCGATCGTTTTATGCGCTTTGGTGGTGATATACCAGATCCTGGCACCGGGATGGCACTCCAGAAAATGTTCATAACTGTTATATTCCTTCACGCCTAGGCGGGGCCAGTAATCGAGCCCCGCCCTTTTTACGGACCGGTCGTCCGTATAAAAGCCGAGGGGCCGGATGAGGTGCAGGGATGCTCCGGCGCAGATGCAGGTCCTGCCGATCGCGCCGGTATTTCCCGGCTGTTCCGGCTCGTGCAGAATAATTCCGATACTCATGTTCCGCCGCCTTTTTTATGGAAAAATGGATTGTTAAATAATACCGCAGCAACTAAAATATAATAGTAACGGCTAAATGAGCGGAGTGCAACAGGAATGGAAAAGGAAAGCGGCTTCAATGCCGACAGAATGAAAGAACTGAAGGCGGCTCTCAAAGCGGCGGAAGAGCACGCGAAGACGGAGAAGAAAGAATTTGAGAAAACTCCGGAGATGCGCGCAGCCGGCGATCCGCCTGATGTGCAGGCGCCTGAGAGCGAACAGGGAGTACAGTCTCCGGAAAAGGAAGAAAGCCAGGCTGAGAACGGGAAACCGGAACGGACAGAGCCATTGCCGAAGAACGAAAAACCGGAACGGACAGAGCCATTGCCGAAGAACGAAAAACCGGAGCGGACAGAGTCCTTGCCGAAGACTGAAAAACCGGACCGGACGGAAAAACCGTTCCGCAGCGATCCCGCGGAGGATACAGGCGCATCGTCTTATAACGATACCCCCGAAGAGATCCGTGAAAGGGACCGTGTCAGCCGGGAGCGGCGACATAGACGGCAGCAGCAGAGAAAGAAACAGCTGCGGAAAATGTACATGATCGCGGGAGCGGTGATCTTTGTTTTACTCGCTGCGCTGCTCATAGGCAAGGCGATCGCCGGAGCAAAAGAGCGCAGGCGCCAGGCGCAGCTGGAGGAAGAGGCGAGAGCTCTCGCGGAAGCGACGCCGGAACCCGACCGGTGGGGAGAGAGCATCACGATCCTCGGCTGCGGGGACAATCTGATCCACCGCCAGCTGTATGAAAACGCGCGGACCGGAGATACATATGACTTCAAGCCCTACTACGTCCATGTGAAAGAACAGGTACAGGCGGCGGACATCGCGACGGTCAACCAGGAGACGCCGCTCGCGTCGGATCTCTATGATCTGTCGACCTATCCGAAATTCAATTCCCCGAAACAGGTGGGGGAAGCGCTGATCGATGCCGGCTTCGATGTGATCAATCTGGGAAATAATCATGTGTACGACATGGGAGATGACGGCGCGGCGATCACAAAGAAGGTATTTGATAACAGAGACACAATGACAGTGGGACTCTATGACGGATATGAAGATATTTTTAATATCCGTGTGGTGGAGAAAAACGGTATTAAGGTCTCATTTGTGAGCTTTGTGGATTTTGTGAACGGAGATCCCGAGGACGGCGACACAGAGATCGTCTGGCTTGACGACAAGACAACGGTCGCGAAGAATATTGCCGCGGCGAAGGAAGTGTCCGACATTGTGGTCGCTCACGTCCACTGGGGCGAGGAGCTGACATTTGATCTCCAGGAAAAACAGAAAGAAATGGCGCAGTTCCTTGTGGATGAAGGGGTCGATATCATTTTCGGAAATCATTCCCATTGGCTGCAGGAACTGACCGTTCTCACGAGAAGTTCGGACGGGACAAAATGCCCGGTCATTTACTCTCTCGGCAATTTTGTGAGCGGGATGGACCGCCGGCCGGAGATCATCACGGGATTCCTCACGGTGACGGTCAAAAGAAATCTCACAAAAGGGGTCGTTGTTCCGACGGCGATGGAATTTACCCCGCTGGTCGAGCATTTTTCGACTCTCGAGAAAAAAGATCTCGCCATCTGGCCGCTTACGGAATACACGGAGGAAATGGCGGAAGACAACGCCGTCAACGAGCTCCGCGGCGAATTCAATCTCGAATATATTGACGGTGTGATCAAGCCGCAGATCCCCGAGCAGTATCTCGGGAAAATGGGTGAGTTTTACTGATGAAGAAGATACGACGATTCCGGCAGGGTGATGAAACAGAACTGACGCCGCTCATTCACCGCTGCTTTCTGGAGATCAATATTGAAGATTACAGCCTTAAGGACCTGCAGTACTGGGTGACGCACTACACGCCGGAGCACGTCAGAGCGCTGGCGGAGAAAGCGGACACCTATGTCTGTGAGGAAGACGGGGTCATCCTCGGGACCTGTTCGATCCTATGGGAGGACGAGGCGGAACCGGGCGGACCGGGAGCGGAACAGACGCAGAATCATTCTCTCTCCGGGGAGGAGGGGACATTTTTCAGAAATGCGTTCATCGAAGCACTGTATGTGCTTCCCGACCGCGCGAGGGAGGGGATCGCCTCCATGCTTCTTGAGGCATGTGAAAGGGACCCTGCTTACAAAGACGCCGGGCAGATCTGGGTGCATTCTTCCATTACGGCGAGAAGATTCTATGAACAGAAGGGCTATCTTCATGAGACAGGAGAACCGGTCTGCATCGAAAACGACCGGTATATCATGTATAAACCCGTAAGAAGGACAGAGAAACCCCGCTGAAAAACCGAGAAACTCCGCTCAACACAATAAAAAGGGACGGAAAATAATAAAAAAGAGCATGAAAAAAGCGCCTGATGGGAATCGAACCCACCTATCCAGCTTGGGAAGCTGGTGTTCTACCGATGAACTACAGGCGCGAGCTTTGCTCGAGTTGCATTATAGCACTTTCGGTTTTTCTTGTCTATTATTATTAAGAATGGTATTCTCGATTCGGAAGGGAACATTTTAGAAATGCGGCCTGTGCCGCGGTTTTCCTTAATAAAGAGAGTATAAGCCGCAGCGATGCGGCAAAAATATGGGAGGACGATATGGTTATTATTTATGCATCCAATACCGGCAACACAGAGAAATACGCGAAGATCCTGCAGGAAGACCTGAATCTGCCGGCTTATCCGATCGACAATATTCCGGATGTTCACAAAGGGGGCGAAGTCATTTACCTCGGATGGATCATGGGCGGAACGATCGTCGGATATAAGAAGATCAGCAAGATGTGTGACGTAAAATGCGTCATCGGCGTCGGCATGAGCCCGGAATCTCCGGAAATGGCGGAGTCTTTCCGCCAAAAGATCGGCGCGGGGCCGGAGACGGCAGTCTTCTATGTGCAGGGCGGCTATGACATGAAGAAGCTCAAAGGCGTCAACAAGATGATCATGAAAGTGGTCGAGCCGAAGATCCTCAAGAATTTCGAGGGAATGAGCGAAGAAGAAAAGCAGGAAAATCCCACCTATAAAATGCTCAAGGGCGGCTACAGCGTCGTCTCGGAGGAGCGCCTCGGCGACGTTCTCGCATGGGCGGTGGAAAAAGGTCTCAAGGGAGAAAAACTTCACTGAGCAGGATCCTGTGGAGGGAGAATTTTCCGATTCTATGTAAGGTATCTTCCGGGACCCGGTCTTATAGAGTAACCGGACCGTAACCGGAACGATCGTTCAAGGAGAAAAAACTTTGCTGGACCAGGAAATCATCGCGTTATATTTCGCGAGGGATGAGCGCGCAATTGAAGAAACCGGCAAAAAATACGGTGCGTACTGTTATACGGTAGCGCATCGTATTTTGTCTGCGCATGAGGATTCCGAGGAATGCGTCAATGACACTTATCTTCGGACCTGGAACACGGTTCCGCCGCAGAAACCGGATATTTTCAAGCTCTTTCTCGCAAAGATCACCAGGAATCTCGCCATCAACCGCTACGAAATGCTGCACACCAAAAAGAGAGGCAGCGGGGAGACGGCCGCCGTGCTGGATGAACTCGAGGAGTGCATTGCCGGAGGATCCAGCCCGGAGCAGGAGGTTATTGCAGGAGAACTCGGCGAATGCATTGACCGGTTCGTGAGGGAACTGCCGGAGCGGGACGGGAACATTTTCATAAGACGGTATTTTTATACGGAACCCGTGGAAGAGATTGCGGACCGGTACGGACTTGCGGCGGGGAATGTCTCTGTCATTCTGCACCGCGCAAGGACAAAACTGCGCAAATACCTCGCAAAGGAGGGATATCTGGTTTGAGACCCGAAGATTTATATAAAGCCATCGGAGAGATCGGAGAGGATCTTCTTGAACGAAGTGAAGAGAGTGCCGGTGATTTTGACGGAGTGAAAACAGCTGCGGAGAGGTCCGGAGAGAAACCGGGGGCCGGCGAAACGAAGCATGACTCCTCTGAGACGAAGCAGAAGATGCCTCAAAAGAAGCCAGTGAAAGTATACTGGATCCGGTATGCAGCAGCGGCTGCGGCCTTCTTCCTCGTAATCGCGGGAGGCGCTGCGGTTATCAGGAACTGGAGAATGGGCAGCAGCGCGCCGCAGGAAGTGGCGGAAGAAAAAGCCATCGACTCGCAGGAGGCGGCAGCGGAGTATGATGAGGCGATGGAAGCCGAAGAAGCTGCCCCGGAAGAGGAGATGCCGATGGAAGCGGCGGAAGAGGAGGCTGCGCCGGCGGCGGAAGAAGCCGCGAAAGAAGAAGCCGCGCCGGAAGACAATGCTGTACCGGCAGAAATGGGCGAAGAGGAAGCTGCATCCAGTTCCGTTATGGAAGATACATGGGATGATGAGCCCTGGCAGAAATCGGAAGAAGAAGGCGCCGTTTTAGTGAGCGCTTCCATGGAGAGGAAGGATGCCGGCGCTGAACGCGCTGTTATGCCGGGAGAAGCACTTGACGCGGTGTATTCGTTCGAAGCGGAGAGCGCCGCCGCGATTTTGGGAGAGTCCGGGACGGATGACAATAAACTGTATTCTCCGCTGAATCTTTACACGGCGATGGCAATGCTGGCGGGTATAACGAGCGGCGATGCGCAGGAGGAGCTCATTCGCGCGCTGGATCGGGGAACGGCAGATCTGCCGCTGATAACAGAGACGGCGAGAGCTATGATCAAGACCGCCACAAGAGATAACCGCAGCGGGACGAGCCGGGTATCCAATTCGCTGTGGCTGCGCAAAGGCATTTCTTATAAAATCACCCCGCTTCTGCAGATCAGTGACTGGTATAACGCGTCTGTATTTTCCGGGAAAATGGGATCGCCGGAATATAACGCCCTCCTGAGAGAATGGATCAGCGACAGCACGGAAGGACTTCTCGATGAGTATGCGGGAAATGCTTCGCTCGATGATCTCACCTCTCTC
Organism: Lachnospiraceae bacterium; assembly: GCA_015057835.1. GTDB lineage: Bacteria > Bacillota > Clostridia > Lachnospirales > Lachnospiraceae > Chordicoccus. The sequence goes on along the minus strand of SVDL01000095.1, from coordinate 1,346 downwards.
GCGCTTGTGAGCAGCCTGTACTATAAGGCACCCTGGATGGATATGTTCTTCTCGGGAAATACAAGAGCTGGCACGTTCCATTCCCCGTCCGGCGACGTGGAAGCGGAAATGATGAACACCCTCGAGTATCTGAAATATTATAAGGGAGATCATTACGAAGCCGTGGCAGTTCCGCTTGCGGACGGGAATGAGGTCGTTCTGTACCTGCCGGAAAACGGCAGTGCGCCCGAGCAGCTCGCTGCGGAGCAGACCTGGATGAAGCCGCTGACGGATCAGGGCCTGTGGTCAGAAGAAAACTTAATCGCTCTGGAAGTGCCCTCATTTGATGTAAGCAGGCAGATGGACCTGAGAGATGCCATGGCAAAAATGGGAGTGTCCTCCGTATTTGAAAACCGGGATTCCTTCGACAGAGTCCTGGAAGGATCCAACGCGCTCAGCAAAGCGGAACAGGCGGCGCGCGTGATCGCAAATGAAGAAGGCGTAACGGCGGCGTCCTATACACTGGAAGCGGCAGCGGGGGAAGGAGATCTTTCGGATCAGATCATAGAACTGACTTTTGATCGACCGTTTATGTTTGCAATTGCTGACGGAGAGGGTGTCGTATGGTTTGCCGGAGTGGTCAATCAGCCATGATTTTTTGAAGTTCTAAAAAAATTTCTTCTATATATAATAACAACATCTTGATGCACGGTTTCCAATTAAAAACAAGATGCTGTGAACCGGGCAAAAAGCAAAAAATCATGGCCGGAAAACCCGTTGACATCAAATATTTCATCTTGTATAATAACATTCGCTCCCCAAAAATGGGGAGCAATTGAATACAGATTCGTATTCGGGCAAATGAGGAGAAGTACTCAAGTGGCCGAAGAGGCGCCCCTGCTAAGGGTGTAGATCGGGCAACCGGTGCGAGGGTTCAAATCCCTCCTTCTCCGTTTAAAAAAATTCAAATTTAGTGTTGACAGAACACAAATGACTGTGATACTATGTTTGAGCTGTCCGAAAAAAGGACAGTCCTTTTACGAAAAGGTAAAAGGTGAGCACATTGATAACTGAACAGTGAAACACAAATCAAATGTTTGAAGAATCGAAAGATTTTTCAAAACCCGAAAATTCCAAAATAGCGGAGAAAGCGGGCGGACAGACAGCAGTGCTCCGGAGGGTGCTTGCACACGGAGGAGCGGTGATGGCTGAACGAACATTTGCGTAGCAAATGACGAAATAGATTGCGAAGCAATCTATGAGTTCCGCTTTCAAAACAAAACACATCAAAATTCGGAACGGGATAACTTAGGAAGCTAAGCGGTCTTGTTCCAGGACAACTTTTTTAGAGAGTTCGATCCTGGCTC
>SVDL01000094.1 GCA_015057835.1 Lachnospiraceae bacterium | reverse complement strand
AAACTGCCACCAGACAAAAAACTGATGGCAGAAAAGTTTTATTTTTTTTAGTTGTCTACTTGACGGGTAGCGGTTCAAGTTTCCGACCGCACAGGGCGTTTTTTAACTAATCACTCTTTCATCTCATAACTCAGATCATCCAGTTCGGGGTGCAGATAATCAGACCAGCTGTGCCATAACATCGTCCTTTCCTCAGGGCTGCTGTTTTTCGAAAATAATGATTTGACAGTTTCATCATAAAATTTGTTTTTTCCGAGTTAAATACAATAAAATATAATATAATCATTAGGAAAATGTTATTGTCCCCCGGAGTCCCCGACCGGCGATCAGCTCACCCGGAATCCCCAATCGTCGATTATCACAACCGGCGATGCTGTATCCGCCACAGGAGGTTAAGGGAGAAAGGATCCTGAAAATGTCAAAATCCCCGCTTAAATCACTAATCCTATTTTTCCTGACATGGGTTCTTGCCTTAAATGTAATGACCGCATGCGGCAGTTCTCCCGAAAATGAGAAATTGCAGGCGGACTCCTCCGTCGAAGAGACCACGAAACCGGTGCAGATTATCGGCACAGAAGAAGAGAAACCTGCCTCTCCGGCAGAACCCGCATCGGAAGCTGCTCCCGCTCCGGAAAATCCTGTTCTTTCAGAAGACACATCCGAACCGGAATCTGCTGCCGCTCCGGACAGTTCTTCCGAAGTTTCAGCTCCGGCTGCCCCGGATGGCTCTTCCGAAGCTCAGGCTCCTGCCGTCCCGAACAATTCTTCCGAAGTTCAAACTCCGGCCGCTCAGGAAAGTTTTTCAGAGACACAAGCCCCGACCGGAAACTACAAAATTCCGGCTCTCCCGCCGGATGAGCCATATGTAGATTTTCCGTTGGATCCTGATGAACGGATCAATTATATCCGCGCTCTGTACTACGGATTTACTCAGAATAAAGACTCTTTTGAGTCCGTCGCCTCTGATGGCGGCGTCACCGGGTATTGGAAGAAATCCACCGCCGATCTGAGACTTGTGACAGTGGACAATGAGACATTTTCCGATCAGGTCCTCAGCGCGGAATATTACTTTGCTCAGGAAAATGATCTGTACAGCCTGTATTTTGTATTTGCCCACAATGCGGATTATTCCGTGGAATATCGCATTTATCTCTGGGATAATCAGGTGTTCCGCTATATTGGACCCTACGAATCAGAAGAAACCACTTATAATATTGATCCGCCGGCCGCTTTTACTGATCCCTCGGTTTCGCAGCTCGACAGTGTTCTTCCGGATCTTATTTCCCGTGGTTTCCGCGAGCTGCATTTATACGGCTACCGCTGAACTCCATTTATATTCCACTGAACTTCATTTATCTTCTGCTGATTATCATTAATCCTCTTCAAAGAAAGTCCTTTTTGGCACTCCCACCACTAAAGCAGTGAACTTTCCCGGCGCAAGAGGGTTGCAAAAGCAGTACTCAGAAGGAAAGTCAGCAAATGAGTGAAATAAAGCGCCAGGTTTTCAAAGGCATCATAAAACAAAATACCGCTGCATTTATTATTTTCCTTACAGCGATTGTCGTGAGCCATCTGTTTTCAAGATTTCCTCACGGCTTATTGGATCTGCGCTTCGTCGTGCTTGAAGCGATTTTTATTTTCCTTTTGTTCTATTTTGCGGCCTTTTCTTTGCAGCTATATTTCAGTTTCTGTCATAAATTCCAAATAGCAATGCACGCAACAGGGCTTCATGAAGAACTGATAAGTGATTTTCAACGGGCATGGAGTTTATGGAACGATTCTGTCCTCCTCGGGGAAAAATATGTTTATATTTACCTGTCTAAAACTGCGATCCTTCCCCGAAGTGAAGTGAAAGAATTTTCTTATTACTTAAAGAAAATTCCCTGTTCGAGCGGCAGTTCCTATATTATTTCTTTACGCACGGAGCATAACACTATAGACATCGCTGCCAGACCAAACAGAAAATATAGAGAGAGTGATATCCGTGCAGAGATCGATTACGCGAACAACCTGATAAAACGGCAAGAAGCAGAGTGAAGATCCACTCTGCTCCTTCTTTTTTCTCAAATATTAACTTCTTACGCCGCCGGCTTTCCGTTTTCTGCTGCGCTGGGACTTCCGCTTTCTTACGCCGCCGGCTCCTCAGCCTCTTCCACGACCCAGTCGGCCGCGTTATACTGCTCGTCGGCCTTCGTGATTCCTTCCGGATAGATCTGGGCGAAGTCCATTCTCATGGAGATCGGGACATAGCCCATTTCTTCATATTCCGCAGACTTTTCTTCCCAGTCCGCAGTGCCCCATTCTCTGAACGGGTCGTCGGCAATGATCATATACGCCTGCGCCGGATACTGGTTCCTGCTGTCGATGGCGTAATTCATCATGCTGGTATCGCTTCCGCTGTTTCCGAAAGCCAGGATCGGCCGCTGCCCGATCTCTCTCTGCACGTAAATGGATTTGTTGCAGTTCAGGTTCTTCTGAATGAATCCGCCCGTCAGGACCAGCTCGTCGCCGTCTTCATATTTGTAATCCATGTTAGAGGCTTCGGTCTCGTGGCCTTTCTGCTTCACCTCAAAATCCGTTCCGATCACGTGATTGGGCGTGACATAATCTTTGAGGGGGGTATTTGCCACGATGGCGCGGGTCGTCGTGCGCTCGGTACCGCTGATGACGTAGATCGTGAAGTCATTTTCGTAAAGGTATTTCACCAGCTCCACCATCGGCAGATAGGCGTTGTCGATGTAGCGCATATTGTTGAAGCTGGAGGTCTCCCTCTGTCCGAATTCCACTGCGTAATCATAGAATTCTTCCATGGTCATGCCGGCATACGCCTTCGCAAAGTTCCTCGCGAGGTTCTCGTCCGCCTTATAGCCCGGCTCGATCGACGCGGCGACCTCTTTCAATTCATCCGACACTTTGTCCGGGTGATCCTTCAGGCAGTACTCGATGAACATCATCGTATCGTAATAGGTATAGTAGGTCTCGCAGGTCAGCGTCCCGTCCATATCAAATACGGCAATGCGGTCCTCTACCGGAACGAAATTGGCCTGGTCATTTTCATTTGTGACCTTCTCCACAAAATCCCTAAGACTCTGCGCCGCTTCGGAACCCTCTGTCCAGTACTCCGTCAGGGGTTCGATCTCCTCGGTTCCTTCCGTTTCCGATGTCTCATCGGCCTTAGCAGATTCCTCAGCTTCTGCTGTCTCCGCGCTCTCGTCCTTCTTCTCCGCCTCTGCAGCTTCTGCGGTCTCCGCAGCCTCAGCCGTTTCTTCCGCCTTCGAAGCCTCAGCGGCATCCGCGCTCTCCGCAGCCTCTTCCGTCTTCGCGGCCTCGGCGGTCTCTCCATTTTTATCTGCCTGTGATTTGCCGGCAATATATGCCACCGCGCCGACAATCAGAATGATGCAGACCATAATCATGCAAATAATCAGATTTCTACGATTGCTCAACACTTTATCCTCCAAACATCTTATAAATTAACCAAGCAAAAAAGTACTGCACAAGCCCTGAAAAGTCAAACATTTTCTCAGTTTTTTCCACCGGAAAACATCCTCAAAAAACTTCTGCGAAGTGTTTTGACAAATTCCGCTGATATCCGCCCGACAATATGTTATAATTCGTATGGAATCACCTCGCAGCTAGTCAGATTTACTTCTCTCTTGGGATCCCCTTCGGGGCGATCGGATTTAATTTGACGATATCGCTTGTGTGATTCTTTTTTCTTGTGAAATGCCCGCCGCCCGTCTGCGTCCGCGAAGGCTGTGAGCTGCCGGCCGCCCGCCCCGCAAAGAGCTGCTGCTTTCTTTCCTTGCAAGGAGCAGTCGCCCCGCGACAGCATTTAGAATAAGCAAAGTATCGTGAAAAGGAACCGGAAATGAAACAGCTCTACAAAAACTATCTTTTCCAAAAACATATCCTCGTGTCGGAGACCAAAAATCCCGAAAATACCTTCGAGACCCTCTTCTCCCTCGCGAACCTCTTCGCGATCCGGATCACGGATGGCCAGAACCTCGCCGACGCGTCCATGATCCGCTATGCTTCATCGCAGCTCGGGGAAAAGATCCCGGCGCCGTTTTACAAAGGATTTCCGGAGAGCGTGCGCGCGCTGACCGTGGACGAGCTCATTTATGACCAGATGCTGCATTATTGGACGACCTACGGCCTCGGCGATTTCTCCGAAGTGGGCCACTCCGTCTTCGAGGAGCAGCTCGAGCGCACCGCGTTCAAGGAAAATGTCAAGATCAAGGATTTCAGGATCCTGCCGGAAAAGGAGGCTTTAAAACTTGTCGGGGAAATGGTCACGGACCTGCTCGCCGGCTCCCGCCCCCTGAATGAACAGTCTTATCTTTTATGCCTGAACTATATCCGGGATTTCCGGCAAATTCCCGAGAAAATTGCCTCCAAAAATACCGCCATCCTTCTCCTGCTCGACCTGCGCGACCCGGAAATGACAAAGTTCCTCAAGCTCTCCGACGTGATCAAAGTCGTGGACGAGCTGAACCATAAGGATTACAAAAATGACAACATCCGCAAGCTCAACCTGAAAAATCAGGACCGTGTATTCCTGACAAAAATCATTAACAGGATCATTTCCGACGGAAAATGCGACCTCGCAGCATGCTTCGAAAAGAAGCATCTGTGGAACGGATTTCTGCATCACATTCATTTCCGGGCGAAGTCGGAAGAGGCGGAGATATTTGCCGACGCCATGCGCGGGCGGGAGAACCGGTCTGTCTATTCGACATTTGAGCTGAAAATGGAAGCGGGCGACGTCCGCGGCGCAGCGCAGTATCTGAAAAATGAAAAAGGCTCCGGCGCCGTTCTCCGGAACCTGAATTATCTGATCAGCCGCTGCGAAAATGAGGACGATGTGACATTTGTCACCGAATGCCTCGACACCCGGAACGTGATCATTCTCATTCAGCTGCTCATTCAGTATGAGAATTACAGGACGGACGGGTCGGCACGGACGTTTACATTTACCAAATTTAATAAACTGAAAGCCCACACCGAGACCGGGGCGGAGATCGCAAAAAGAAGATCCGTCATCCGGAAGGAGCAGGCGGCTTATCTCGCGGATCTGATCAGGAATCGCCTGAAAGAGCTTCTGCGCGGGCGTGTCGGGACGGTTTACATTGATCCGGCCATGGCTTCTTACGCCCTGCCGGTGCAGGAAAATACCTCCCAGGGCGGCTTCGGCGTCCTCCCGAAGGGCACTCGCCTGCCGATCGGGGAGGCGAAGATCCTGCGCGCATTTACCTATTGGGAAAAGGTAAATGATATCGACCTGTCCGTGATCGGCATTGACGGGGACGGCCGGCAAATGGAATTTTCCTGGCGGACGATGGCGAGAAGGCAGTCGAAAGCCATCACCTATTCGGGCGACGAGACCTCCGGATATAACGGCGGATCCGAATATTTTGATATTAATCTCGAACTGTTCCGGCAGAAGTACCCGGACATCCGGTACCTGATCTTCTGCGACAATGTCTTCTCCGGCATCCCGTTCTCGGCCTGCTTCTGCAAGGCGGGCTACATGCTCCGGGACAAAATCGGCTCCGGCGAGATCTATGAACCGAAAACGGTGGAGAGCGCATTTGTCATCAACTGCGAGAGCCGTTTCGCCTACCTGTTCGGTGTCGATCTCGCCAGCTCCGAATTCATCTGGCTGAACGTCGGCCGCAGCAGTACCGCCAACGTCGCCGGCGAGACCCGCCTCGACTTCCTGCTGGACTACTTCCACACCACCGACGTGATCAACATGAAGACCTTCTTCGAAATGTGTGCCGAAAAAGTCACCGACCGTCTCGAAGAGGCGGATGTCATCGTCACCAACCACTCCGTCGACGCTCCGGAAGGCGCGGAAGTCATCCGGGAATACAATTTTGAGAAAGTGATCTCGCTGATGCGGTAAGGGTCCAGCGGGGACGGTTCTCTTTGACCACATAGTATCAGCCGGATAAGGACATGCAAAGATGGTTGGAATCAAAGAAAAAATCCTGAAGACAGCATACGGAATGTTTCTCGAAAGAGGATATGAAAAAACCACGCTTCGTGCCATTGCCGAAGAGTGCGGCATTACTCATGCCAATATTCTCTATCATTATAAAGGGAAAGCGGATATCGCAAATCAGGTCACAAGCCGGTATCTGTCTGCATTGACGAAAGAAGTAGAAACCATAGCGTCAAGAAACGCTCTTCGTCCTTCTTTTTCCAAAGCCTCTCTGTTCTGGATGACCCATCTGTGCTTTATGGTGGAATACCCCGACTTTGCCAGAGCTTATTCCGAAATGCTGCGCGAAGATACCAGACCCCTGATGAATTCCTTTATACACGAACACGAAAAACGCAACCCGGTCGGCGAACTGTTTCGCAATCAGCTGCAGGACGAATCGGAGAAGACATTGGCCTGGAAAGTCGAAATCCTTACTTACGCCGATTACAGTTCCATTAAAAAAATCGCGAACGGAGAATTCTCCCTCAGGGAAGGAATGTTCTATATGCTTGACATTTTGTCCCTGTTATTTGCAGAAAAAAAGAGAGCGAAAACTGCCCTGGAAAGGGACATTTCCCTGCTGCTTGATCTGGTGACAAAAGAAGATCTGCAAAGAATCAACAGCTGCTGCAAGTTCTGAACTTGCAGCAGTTCCCTTAATTGACAGCAATATTTAACCATGGTAAGATTTTACCATGGTTAATTTTTATTGTGGCCTGTGCCCGTATGAAAACGTTCAAGGAGGGAGATAATATGGACACGAAACAGTTGTACGATAAAAGACTGGATGTATTCCAAAAGTCGATGAACCGTGAGGAGAGCGACTGGATGCCGACTGCCATGTTCAATAATGGCGGAGGTTTTTTCTATGGAGGCAAAACCGCTTATGATTACGAAAATGATCACGAAGGTTATGCCCGGGCGCTCAACAGTTTCCTTGAAGAAATGTATCTGGATGTGTGCTGTCTTTGCGGCATGACATCGTCCCCGCTGATCAGCAGGGTATTTCCCACTGCGGAAAATCGTCTCGCTGCCGACGGCACTCTTACACACCTGCAGTCGTCTCCCATGAAAGCAGATGAATATGATCAGCTGATTGCGGATCCCAGGGCATTTATCGCAAATGTCCTGTTGCCCAGGAAATATCCCTATCTGTTTGAGAACAGAGAGAAGACACGGGAACTTCTGAAGCTGTATGCAGCAGCAGAGGTGGACTGCATGGTCCTGCAGATGGGCGCAAATCAAAAACACCTGGCCGAGCATTACGGTATTCCCACGGTCATGAATCTCGGCGCAGGCATAATCAATACGCCGCTGGATCATCTGTTTGACTATTTCCGCGGTTTCCGCGGTACACTGACGGATCTCAGAAGGATTCCGGCGGAAAAAATGCAGGCTGCGCTGGATACTATCTGGGAATACAAATGTGCCCCGGTCGTTGCCCAGCCATATGATCCTTCCTTGGGATTCGTCTTCCAGCCCTGTCACATTCCGGCGTATCTGAGTCCTAAACAGTATAAGGAACTTTACTGGCCTTACGAGAAGAGATTTGCCGAATGGATCGCCGCAAACGGAGGGAAAATCTTCCTGATCCTGGAGGGCAAATGGGGACAGATGGCAGACTGCTTCCTTGATGCGCCGAAGGACAGCTTTGTCCTCGCAGTGGATGATGACGATGTGTTTGATATCTATAATCGCCTGGGTCATCACCAGATCATCTGCGGCGGCCTGCGGCTGGCAGATACGCGCCTGAAAAAAACTGACGAAATCAAGGATCATATCAAACGTGTCGTAGATACCTGCGCCCCGGGCGGCGGATTCCTGTTCATGACCGATAAGGCATTTGTTACGCCGGGCGATGTAAGCAAGACCCTGATCGAGTGCTACAACTTCGCACACGAATATTCCAAGAAATCATAAAGGAGGAAATGAAAATGACGAATCAGGAATTATTGAATTCACTCGTTGGAGAACTGATGGCAGATCCCGACTGGGAACTTCCGCCCGAACTGCGTTTCTTCCTGGTGGCTGATCTCGAGTGGGGGCTGCTCGGCCTGTAATACTTCTTGATATTCTCCGGGAAAAGGGCAAGGCCTTAGTGCCGGTCCGGAACCGGTCACATATGACTATCTTTCTCAAAAAGGAAGACCTGCAAAACGCAGGCCTTCTTTTATGATGCCGTCGGTGCCGGTTCACATGATAATCATGCGACTCCATTTAGACTTTGACTCGCATCAAGGCATTGACTCTCATTAAGACATTGACACGCAGAATGCAATAACCGCATAATATTTACATGGAAGCAATACCCCGCACCATCTTTGAGAGGTAAAAAAATGGAATTTAAAGATTTACTGAAATACAGACAGTCAACGAGAAAGTTTACGGAACAGCCGGTTTCAAAGGAGGATATTGAGAAGATCCTCCTAGCCGGCAACGCTGCTCCTGTCGGCAGCAATCTGTACAAGGATCTGCATTTTACAGTTATCACAGACAGACAGATCCTGCATACCCTGGCAGAAGCCGCAAGATACAGGCTGAAAGACAAGGAAACGATGAGAAAGATCGTCCGTTCAGTTCCCGGAAAAGAGAATGTGGAAAATGAATTCGACCCGTTTTACGGTTCCTCCTGTGTGATCTTTGTCTCTCACCGCAGACAGGACCTTCAGCCCGGCATCGAATACAGCAATGCAGCCAGCACGGTTCTCGCCATGCACCTTGCAGCAACGGACCTCGGTCTCGGCAGTGTATTCATGTGGGGATCTCTCGAGGCAATGCGCATTTATCCGCAGTTTGATCACACCGATCTTCTGGAGCTGCCGGACAGCTTCGAGCCCCTTCTCGGACTTGCGGTCGGATATGCGGAGACTCCTCTGAAAGAAAGAGAGCTCAGGAAAGACAAGATAGGGGTAAACTACATTAATCCAGAAAGGATTCACCCATGAACATCCAAATCTTCGGCACAAAGAAAAGCAGCGACACCCGAAAAGCGGAACGCTTCTTCAAAGAGCGCGGCATCCGCTTTCAATTCATAGATCTAAATGAAAAAGGCCTCAGCAAAGGCGAATTCCAATCCGTCATGCAGGCCGTCGGCGGCCTCTCCGCCATGATCGATCAGAACAGCAAAGACAAAGATCTTCTGGCACTGATCCAATACATCGCCGAAGAAGATAAAGCTCAAAAAGTGCTTGAAAACCAATCCGTTCTAAAACAGCCCATTGTCCGTAACGGCCGCCAGGCGACGGTCGGTTATCAGCCGGATGTCTGGAAGAGCTGGAGCTGACGACTGAAGTTAAAGACTTGAACCGCAAAATGCTGAATCATAACTATGGCTGCAAGCTCAATGCAAAGACTGCCACTGCAGATTCAACGTGAAGACTGCCACTGAAGATCAACGTGAAAACTGCCACCGCAGACTCAATGCAAAAACTGCCACTAACGACTGGCGTAAAAAAGAAAGGATCATCTATGCGCATACTTATCTTAAACGGAAGTCCGAGACCAAAAGGAAACACCAAACAAATGATCCAGGCATTCTGCAAAGGCCTCGAAGAGGCCGGTCACGAGTGGGATGTTTTTGATGTCTGCAAAATGAATATCCACGGCTG
>SVDL01000093.1 GCA_015057835.1 Lachnospiraceae bacterium | reverse complement strand
GAGCAGTGAAAGCTCTTTGTTACCCTCTATGGATTCAGTCTCCAGCGAAGTGTTACCCTATATGGGTGCATATCAGATTGGCAACCTTAAGAGAGGCAAGCTGAAAATTTACACCGAGCCGAAGAGACCGGGCAGCATTTTCTAATCAACAACGACCCGAAAGGAGCGAATACCATATGAAAAAACACATCCTCATCTGCGGACACCGCAACGCGGGCAAAACGACACTGATCAATTCTCTGATGGAAAAGATTAAAGTGCCGGTCTACGGATTTCAGACCAGCACCGTACAGACAGACCCGGACGGCACGCACCATATTTATATGTATCCCGCGGGCAAGGTGGACGGGCGCATGGAGGAGAGCAATCATATCGGCGACTGCAATACTGTCGAGCGGACGGTCAATCTCTCAGTCTTCGACGAACTCGGCGCAAAGCTGATCGACGATGCGAAGCCGGACGGCGTCCTTGTCATGGATGAGATCGGATTTATGGAGATTGGATCGGAGCGGTTCTGCGATGCGGTGCTGGGAGCTCTGGACGGAGATATTCCGGTGCTTGCCACGGTCAAGGATACGGATTTCGGCGCGGAATTTCTGGATCGTGTGAGGCAGCATCCGGGTGCAGAGCTGATCATGCTGACGCCGGAAAACCGCGAAGAAGTGAAGCAGCGGGCGGAAGAGATCCTCTCGGCGCTTGAAATTATTTCATAATCAGCGACGGCCGCCCCGTTCTTGCATCTACAATGCTTGCACATTCAGCGGCTGCGCGCAAAAAGCAGTAATTGTTATTGTGTTACCGATGTGACCGAGAAATAATCAAATCACATCAAAACATAAAACACTTCGAGTGAACTGACCTAAAGCGGCAGCGCCATGGCTGTTCACCGGGGCACAGGGGGAAACGCCTGTACCTTCCGTTATTGCGAGCGCGGATCCTGACGGCTTTACCCATCCGGACGGGAAAGCTGAAAAAGAACCGCAGCGCACATTTGAAAAGGAGTGAACGCATATGAAAACGAACAGGCTGAGAAACCTGATCTTTCTCGCTTTGTGCTGCGATCTGGGGCTGTTCTCCAAGCGGCTGATCGCCCCCGCAGCCAATGTCATCACCGATTTCCTCCGGATTCCCGGCGGGATCGGAACCAGTTTTTCCCTAATGTTTTTAATAGTGGCGGCAGAGCTTGTGCCGTATTTCGGCTGCGCGGCGCTTATGGGCGTTGTGCAGAGTGCTCTTGCGCTCGCGCTCGGCATGGTAGGCAGTATGGGTGCATTGTCCCCGATCGGCTATATTGTCCCGGGGCTGGTCATTGACTGCGTCTTTTACATTTTCCGGAAAATGAAATTGCCCTCCGTCACACGCTGTGTCACCGCCAACATGCTGTCGGCAGCGGCAGCGGCCTTCACGGCAAATATTATCGTTTTCCGGCTCCGGGGAATGACGCTGGCACTGTACATTGTAGTGGGGCTTCTGAGCGGAGCGGTCTGCGGCATGCTCGGGTACCGCCTTGCTGCGAGACTGAAACCGGCGCTCAGCACGCAGGTAATGAAAATTCCGGAGCCGAAAAACGGACTGGCATCCGGAACAGAGGTGAAGCTGCAGTAGCGGCGGCAAATTCGCAGCATTGAAAGAATCCCCCGGAATCGGGAAAATGGAAATACAGAAAGGATCGGGTTAATCACATGCAGAAGAAAATCATTATCGGCGTCATTGTCATTTTAGTTATACTGGCAGCGGCACTCGGCATCGCAAATCGCAGCAAATCAAAAGCGGCGGCGGATGGACTGAACATCTCCGCGGGAGGCAAAGAAGTTACAATTTCCTGGGAAGAGATCGGGAAGGAGGCATTTTCCGGAGAGCTCGTCAATGGAAAAGGAGAGGTGTCCCGGCACGATTACGAAGGGGCGGAGCTCGCGCAGATCCTTCAGAAAGCAGGCGTCGAGATCACCGCGGAAAGTGTCATAACCGCCGGATCGGAAGACAATTACACCGCGGAGCTGAGCGGCAGTGAACTTCTGGAAGCAGGCAAGGTTTATGTGGCACTCACCGCGGACGGGAAAATGATCGAGGGGATCGAAGGCGGACAAGGCGCGCAGCTGATCGTTTTCGGGGATCCCAACAGCAAACGCGCGGTTCGTTACCTCAAGACTATTACAGTAGAATAAATCTATCTATCAAAGCGGCCGGTGCGGCCGCTTTTTTCATGTACATACAAATGTACAGCGGAACCCGGTATAATGCATTTATGCATAAAGAATGTCAGAAAATGCCGAAGTGTCAAAAATCTCAGGAAAGCCGGAAATCGCCGGAGTGCCATTTTCCCAGGAAAAATCATGAGATGCCGGAAAATGCCCACCCCTTCGACCGGCTTAACATGCTCTGGAAGCGATACCCGCAGTACCACGAAATGACCGTATTTTCCACGCTGGACGCGCTTCTTGGAGAGCATGAATCCTGGCAGAAGGATTTCGAAGATCTACGAGATGAATACGAGGAAAATCAATATGACCGGTTCCTCGTGCAGCTGTCCTGGTCGGATCTTCCGTACCGCTATGCGACGAAACAGCTGATCGAAAATGCCGGCCCGCTGGCGCCGAATCCTTACGTGGAGGCATTTCTTGCCCAGTTCCGGGAGATCGACACGGACTGCAAGGCCTGTTTTCTCTTTCCGGAGAGCTTTGTCTCCCAGTTTTTTGTAGTGGCGGAAGTATGCAAAAGAGCGGAAGCGTTCCGCCCGGTCCGGAACCTCTTTCCGGATGAGGAAAAGATCCATTACCTCGCGGTGTTCGACAAGGAAAATACAGACGATGTCCTCCTCATGTATCACCTGCTCTACACGCACCCTTCCCAGGACGTTTTCGGGGGATATTCGCTTTACGATTACTCTCTGCCGTGGTATCAGAGTCATCTTCAGGAAAATGACACCGTCCTCCGCTCCCCCTATCTCCCCGACCGGATCGCCAGATTTCAGGGCAATCTGCCGTATCATTTTAATCCCGCGAAAACCGTTTACGTCCGGCGGAATATTGCTCATATGCTGGAGCAGGGGTATTTCTCCTCGGAATTGGAATTCTTCCGAAATCTAACGGAGATCATTATGCCGTTCTTTCAGTGGTGGTACGAGGATCTCGTTCTCTATGAGGAAAAAGAAGGACTGAATACAAACTGGAGACTTGAGCGGACAAAAATCCGGACAAAGCTAACGGCGGACGGCGTCATTAAGCCCAAATGGAAGCACGAACTCAGCCTCTTCCACGCCGTGCGGGAAATGCATCCGGACACTCTCTACCAATACCGGCCGGACTGGCTCGGAAGACAGAGCCTCGATCTCTATGTGCCGTCCCTGCAGGTCGGCATTGAATATCAGGGAATTCAGCATTATCTGCCGATTGGGTTTTTCGGCGGGGAAGAAGCATTGACGCTCAGGCAGGAGCTCGATCAGCGAAAAATGGATCTGTGCAAAGAAAATGCCGTACGGCTGATCATCTGGCCGTACGACATGGAGCCGACTGGGAAAAATATTAGTAAAATGCTGTCCTGAAGTTTATTCGGACAATTCTTTGTTGTTGCAAACGCGTCAAAAAAGGGATCAATCCATCACCTTGTACGGGTGCCATTTCCGAAAATCCCCGGAAACCAGAGTGTAGAGAATGCCCTTGTACATGCCCTCAATACTGTCATGAAAGCGGGATTCTCCGTGCGAATGTGCATAGATGACCTGCTCGGCGCCGTACTCTTCGGCCATTTTCGTAAAGCCGCTTTCCCTTTCAAGGATGCTGGTCGGCGGGTAGTGCAGGAACATGATAAATTTCTGATACCCGTCCTTCCGCGCCGCCTCAAATGATGCCCGAAGGCGCGTCAGCTCCCGGAGAACGATCTTTTTTGCGTGCTCCTCCGCCTCCTCGTCCCAGTCCACGATCCGGCCCCGCCGGTCGATCCAGAACGGTCCCTCAAAAGTAAATCCTTTCGTCCCGACCAGGGCGTAATCCCTGTAGCTGTAATAATTCCCCTGGAGAAATTCCAGCTTTCCGGCAAATTGCTCATTCAGAGCTTTCGTCTTCTTCGCGTCCCAGAACATGTCGTGGTTGCCGCGCGTCAGAATTTTCCGCCCCGGCAGATCGCAGATATACTGCAGATCCGCCTCCGCCTGTACCAGGTTCTTCCCCCAGCTGTGGTCGCCGACCAGAACCAGAGTATCTTCCGGCGAAAGCAGTTTTGCGCAGTAATCCCGAAATTTCTGCTCATGATTCTTCCACACCCGTCCGCGAAGCTGGCCGGGCGCTTTTAATTCTGACTGAAAATGCAGATGCAGGTCTCCGATGGCGTATAAACTCATTTTTCTTGATTTTTGAATCTGATCTCTTATCGATTCTCTTGAACTTGAACAATAAGCAAGCCGGCTTACAGTTGGTGCCGCACAACGGCATATTCATCCCCGTTGCGCCAAAATGGGCACCCTTTGTAATGTCCCTGCATGATGCGGGAATAATCATCCTCATCGATATCCGCGGAGCAGTAGTAGTCCTCATACTCCTCGTCGTACATATAATATGCGCAGTTTTCGCAGTTCATTCGTCTGAATCTCCTAACCCGAAATGCCTCGGTTCATTCATCTGAATTTCCCAATCCGTAATATTCCGGCTTATTCGTCCGGATCTCCTAACCCGTAATATAGCATTTCATTGTATTTTGCGTTGGCTTCTTCGCTGGCTTTTTTCTCTCTCCATGCGTCAATCTCGCTCCGAATCGCCAGCATTTCATCGACGACAAGCTCTTCACTTTTGGGCTGGACGTTGCGCAGATAGGAGATCATCCGTTCCATCGCTTTCGGACTGCCCAGATGCTGTGCGATCGCCTCGCCGAGTTCGGCGGGAAAGCCGAGGCTTTCAATTGTGCGGACAAGTTCATCTCTCGTCCGGCTCCAAAGCATCTGATTATAATTGACAGGATTCTTCATAGGTCGCTCCCTGATGATTTAAAGTGTGTGCAGAAACTGCACTGAACAAGCTGCGAAAATACCATATCTCTCCCCAATTACAAATCTTCCACATCAACACAGCGGAAGCCGTTTTCCATCAGAAGCTGCGCCGTTACGCCCGCCCCCTCGATCAGTGTTCCGGAAAATGTCCCGTCATACCGCTGCTTCACCCCGCAGCTGGGACTGCGCGACTGCAGCACGATCAGGTCCGGCTGCTCGCGCCGTGCGATTTCCAGGCATTTTTCCGCTCCGGCGCGGAATTCGCTGTCGACGATCCGGCCGTCTTTTGCGGTGACGAGGCCATTGCAGATCTCGGAGGGCACCCGAGGCGTCGGCAGTCCGCCCATTTGTTCCGGGCAGACCGTGATCACTTCATTTTCCGCCATCAGCTGCAGGACTTTTTCATTTCGGTTGCTGCCGCCGTTGTATTTGCAGTTCTCGCCCGCGAGGCAGGCACTCACCATGATCTTCATTTGATCCACCATTCCGGGGTCAGTTCTCCGAGGGTGATGACTTTTTCATTTTCGTAATCAAGCATGATCTCGATGCTGCTGTAGGTTCCCGGCATCAGCTGGACCATCAGTTCCCGGCACGCGCCGCACGGGGCGCCGGTTTTGCCGTCGGGCAGAATGGCGAGCACTTTGCGAATCTCCTGCTCCCCGTTTGTGATCATATTGAAAATGGCATTGCGCTCCGCGCAGATCCCGAGTGTCGAGCATGTGTCAATGCAGACGCCGGTGTAGATCTTCCCGGAGGAGGACAGGATCGCGGCCGACACCTCGCCGGCGGTCACGTAATCCGAGATCATTCTTTCCTTTTGGACAGACTTGGCGGCTTCGTACAGCTGTTTCCAGATCCGGGCGTCCTCCTCTGAAAAATGATCCGCGCAGTTCGCAGACGGAATATTCCGGATTCGGGAGTCTTCCTCTGAAAAATGATCAGCGCAGTTCGCAGGCGCAATAATGGGATTTGTTTTATCTGTGTTCGGCATTTTCAGTCCTCTTCAACGCAATTCTGCTGTTCTCTGCAAATAAAGGGAACGCTTCGCGAGCATGTAATCAGAGTTCCGGCCGTTTTCATCGGTCTTGTTATATTATGGCAAGCCTTTTGAAGGCGCACAAGAGAAAAATGAAGCGCTCTTCCCGTCCCGAAGGAGCGAAGAGCGCCGAATTTGTGGTATGGATTTGTTTCAATTGATTTGATTTGCTGCCTTCTGCAACCGAATTATAAATCAATGGATTCGATTTGCTGCCTTCTGCAGCCGAATCATAAATCAATGGATTCGATTTGCTGCCTTCTGCAGTGAACTTTGATCAATTGATCAGACCCGTTTCTTTTCGCAGTGGATCTCGATCGCCTTATTCGTGAACGCGGCGGTTCCTTCACCGCCCATACGATCAATGTTTGTCGTGAAATCGCCGCCGCCGGCATACATTTTCCCGAGACCGCTCAAAATTTCATCTGTGCAGGTGTAAAAGTGCTCTGTGATGTAATCCTGCAGCTTTTTTACCAGTGACTGCGCTTCTTCGGACGCGGGATCAGTATTCCGGATCTGTCCGAATTCTCCAAAGATATCGATCATGCCCTGATGGATTTTCTGATTGTCTTCTTTTGTCCGTCCTTTGGATTTTTCCTCAAATTCCTTATAGGCAGGTGTCTTCCCCCAGGAAGCTTTTGCCTGTGCGGCATATTCATCAATTTTTCTGGTGTCAAATGCGTCAAATGTCAATTCTTTTACCCCCATCGCTTTTATTCCTATGGCAAGATCGATCAGATTTTCGAGATGCTCCTTCTTCAGCTTCAGAAGCTCGATCTGCTGGCCAAGCGCCTTGCTTCTGTCAAAATCCGGACTGCTGATGATCTTCCTGATATCCTTCAGCGGGAATTCCAGTTCCCGGAAGAGAAGGATCTGCTGCAGAGTCTCCAGCGCGGCGTCGTCATACAGGCGGTAGCCTGCTTCCGTGTGCTCCGCGGGATGAAGCAGTCCTATCTTGTCGTAGTACTGCAGGGTGCGTATACTCACGCCTGTCAGTTTGCTGACTTCATTAACGGTCATCATAGTGATTTGCCTCCCTTGCCTTTGCGGCAATTAAAGAGAACTGCCTCCCTTGCCTTTGCGGCCATCAAAGAGATCTGCCTCTCTTGCCTTCGGTAAGGTTACTATAAACTATGACGTAACGTAGGGGTCAAGGGCTGTTTCGGAAAAATGTGAAATTATTTCGCCTTGATCACATGACTGACGGTCCCCTGGCTGACCAGTTCATCGACCAGGATCGTTTTGCTGCCGTAAACTGCTTTGTTGCAATAGGAGAGGATGGCTTTGTGATTTTTGGGATCAATGCCGCTGAATTTTTTCAGGGTATTCTGATTTTCCCCGTCCAGCGCAACGACAAGATCGCCTTTTTTCGGCTCCGTCTCTCTGCGAATGACAACAAGATCGCCGTCTTCGATTCCCTCATCCTCCATGGAATCGCCGGATGCCCGGAGAATATAGAACGGCCCTTCTCCGAAGATCGCCGTCGGAAGAGTAGTGACGCACTCCACGGATTCTTCCTCATAGCTGAGCGGTCCGCAGGGAATACTGCCGACGAGCGGCGCCTCGGAGCGGTCATGATGGATCTTTCCCATCATCGGGATCCGCAGTTTTCCGTCTTTGTATTCAAGCATTTTTTCTTTATCCATTGCGACGAGATAATTCTGCGCGGAAGCGCGGCAGATGCCGACTTCCTTCGCGATCTCCGTCGTCGACGGAGTGCGGTCATACCGGATATAGAAATCGCTGATATAGTCACTGATCCTCTTCATGAGTTCCGGATCTTTATGTCTCATGGAAACCTCCCAAAACATATCGTGAGCAACATGCTTATTTATGTGTCAATGATAGCAAAACAGGGGCGGGGATGCAAGGGGGAAAATCTTGCTTTTTTATATCTTGAACAGGGTCTGAAAGATATACTTGGGCAATGATTTTTGGAAGTTTGACTATTATCCTAAGAAGTTTTACTTTTACTGAACGCATATATATACATTTTCTCGTTAAAATCAATAAATAATTGAATAAAAATCAGAAGTGTGGAATAATTAATTTACTGACTAACTATTCCATTTTATCTCTGTTTACGTATCCTTATCAAAAACGAATAACGCTGTTTCTGTTAAGAGTGAGGGCCGCCATGCTGGAAAATGATAATCGCTATCAGGAGTACGCACCGGCTCATTGTCCGCACGGACGGAGACACCGCCACGGACCTCTGAGTGGATCGGAGGCCATGAGTTTTCTGCGCAGACAGCGCAGAATAGAGCAGTTCCGAAAAGGGTTTCTTACCGGAGTAGGCGTTATTATTCTTATAACGCTGCTTTTTGGAAGCAGGCCGCAGGAGCCTGCGTCTGATCAGAAACTGAGTCCGACTCCGGATCCCTCACCTGTGGTCACGGTAATTCCGACGCCTACGGTAACTCCGACGCCATCCGTAACGCCGCCCCCGACCGTGACGCCGACTCCGACGGAAACACCTACACCGACACCGGAGCCAACTGTAACGCCGTCGCCGACACCGACAGCAACGCCGACTCCGAAGCCGACATTAACGCCGACGCCGAAGCCGGTTCCGAAGCCAACACCCACGCCGAAGCCAACGCCGACCCCGAGGCCGAAGCCAACGCCAACACCTAGGCCGAAGCCAACACCGACACCGAAGCCGACAGTGACTCCGACCCCGAAGCCGACGGCAACGCCGACCCCGAAACCGACAGTGACTCCGACACCGGTTCCGACAGCGACGCCCACACCGCCGCCGACTGTGACGCCAACACCGGTTCCGACGGCAACGCCCACGCCGGTTCCTACAGTCACGCCGACACCGACACCCGAATACGTTCATCCGGAATTTGAGTCTTTGGATATGGAACATGAGCTTTATTACGGACCGGACGGAACAGGTAGTGTAGACCAGTTCCACTATTACTTTGTTCTTAATCTTTGGGACGCTGATACCACGAAACCGGTCACTGCCCGTCTCCAGTATGGAAGCATGGACGGAAACGGCTGGCAGGACTGCCCGCAAGAAGGCGAATCTGTCGTAAACCTGACTTACAGCGGTACGGATTCCGTCTGGTCCGGAGTGATGGACTATGATATGTTCACCATCGTACTTGACATTCCGGGCGGTGAGTTCGGCATGATCAGGCAGGTCAGGATCGCCTGTGATTACACGCTTAAGGACGGCACGAAAGGAACGGTTTATTCCACAGACAAAAAAGTACTCTACGCCTATGAGGGAGACTATGTGATAGACAATCCTGATTCGGACGGTTATATCGGCACGTTTGACGGAGATGAACTCACAGCTTCCTTCCGGCTTCTTAAGGACCTGCTTCCGGATCCCGCAATAGTCGAACGAACGGGGATGGTCGTGCAGTTCGGAGAAGATGTTTTTGATGCTGATCTCTCAAAGGTGACCGCGTCTTCGCCGGATGCAAACGGAATCTTTACAGTGTCCTGTCCTGCTTCCGCTTTCCTGAAAGACGGTGCGGAACCGGTGCCGGGCGGGAATAATATAGCAGATGTAATATTCTATTATAACGATAAAAAAGGCTCGATTGACTGGGAATGCGCCGCTTACGGGAAAATCCGCATCTATGACAAGCCTGTCTTTACGAACATTGAGTCCGAGAGGAGTTACAATCCGGGCATCGATGAAGAGTATTTTGATACGCACTATTACAGCTTTGCGCT
>SVDL01000092.1 GCA_015057835.1 Lachnospiraceae bacterium | reverse complement strand
GGCAGCGGCCTGTCTCTCCTTACTTTGACTTTTTCTTCATTTTTGTTCCCTTTGCAATTGGGGGATGAGCCTGAGCGCTCATCCCCCTCCTTCTTTACCGTTTTTTTCTGACGGATTACTGAATCTTTTCGAGCGCCAGCGCGATGCCGTCCTCATTATTGGATGCTGTCACATAATCCGCCGCGGCTTTGACCGCATCTTCAGCGTTTCCCATCGCGACGCCGAAGCCGGCTTCCCGGATCATCGGGATATCATTTTCCGCGTCTCCGAATGCCGCCGACTCCGAACGGTCGATGCCGAGCACCCGGCAGATATCGAGAATGCCTTTCCCTTTATTGATCGCCGCAGGAATGATCTCCAGATAGAACGGCGCCGTACGCACTACGATAAGGCTCGGCGGAAGCTGATCCGCTATTTTTTTCTGTACATCGAGGAGGATCTCCGGCTGGACCGACATCAGGAGTTTCACCGGCGAAAAGCTTAGAAACTCCGCGAGATCATCCACCTGCGAGCAGGTCATCCGGTTGTTCCAGCACTCATACTCAATTTTGTAGGCTTTCGGATCCTTCACATAGAACTGAACGCCGTCGTCAAGGATCACATTGACGGGAAGCGTGTCGAGAAATCGGAGGATCTCCTTCGTTTCTTCCATATCCATTCCCGTCTCATAGAGTGTCTTTCCCGTGGCGGCCTCCACGATCCTTCCCCCGTTATAGGACATCAGGATTCCGCCGTACTCCTTCATGTGAAGCAGATCACAGGTCGCGTAGAGACCGGGAGCCGGCCTCGCGGACGCCAGCGCCAGCCGCACGCCCTCCTTCTGCAGCTTCATCAGCATATCCATTGTGCGGGGAGTGATCTCCTTCTGATCGTTTGTGAGGGTGCCGTCGAGATCGAGGGCTATTAATTTAAGATTCATTATTACCTCTATGTCTTCAAAACAACTCGTTAACAATTAATAACTTCGGCTTCGCATACAGGCAGGGCCACCTCCTGTGCGACCTTTGCCAAAGGAGCCCGGAATTATCCTAAGGAGGGACCCGTTTGCGGGAAGATCCCTTAGGATGCCTTAGCGGCGAGCGTGTTAAAAAAAGTGCGGTGCACTTTTTACTTCTTTGAGCTCCGGCATTCATGGGCTCCGGAGGACGACGCCGAGCACAGGAGGTGCCCCTGCTTGCCTGCATTCCAATTATTGTAAATACAGATATCTTCCTGTTATACTCTCTGCGCAGGCTGCGATCTCCTCCGGCGTACCGCATTTTACGATCCGGCCGCCTTCCTCGCCGCCGCCCGGTCCCATGTCGATCACGTAATCAGCGTTCCGGATCACGTCCAGATCGTGTTCGATGACTACGACCGTCGCCCCGTGATCGATCAGCGTCTGGAATACGCCCATGAGGGACTGTACATCCAGCGGATGCAGGCCGATCGTCGGCTCATCGAAGACAAAGACGGAGTCGGACTGCATTTTCCCCATCTCGCTTGCCAGCTTCAGTCTCTGGGCTTCTCCTCCCGAAAGGCTCGGGGTCTGCTCGCCGAGAGTCAGGTATCCGAGTCCGAGGCTGTGCAGCACGTCCAGTCTTCCCGCGACCAGTTTCCGGTCCGCGCAGAAACGCAGCGCAGAGCGGATATCCATCGCCATGAGCTCCGGCAGCGATTTTTCTTCGCCCTCCGGATTTTTGATCTTCACGGCGTACGCCTGTTTCGAATAGCGGGAGCCCCGGCATTCCGGACAGGGAATATCGACGTCCGGCAGGAACTGCACATCGAGGCTGATCGAACCGGTGCCGTCGCAGACCGGACAGCGGAGTTTTCCTGTATTATACGAAAAATCGCCCGCTTTGTATCCTTTTGCTTTCGCCTCTTTTGTCCGCCCATAGATCTTTCTCAGTTCATCGTGCACATCTGCATAAGTCGCCACTGTGGAGCGGACATTAATGCCGATCGGCGTCGCGTCGATCAGCTTTACATGTTCGATCCCTTCCGCTTCAATCAAAAGGACATGTTCCGGAAGTTTTATCTTCTTCAAACCAGTGCCGGCATCTGCCTCATGATCGTTCCTTGCGCCCTGCGTCTTCGCTCCAATATCCGCCCCGATTTTCGCCTCCAGAGCGGGGATCAGGCTCTCCAGCACCATCGTCGTCTTCCCGGATCCGGACACGCCCGTCACCACAGTAAGGCGGCCTTTCGGGATTTCGACTGTCAGCGGTTTTACGGTGTGAATCGGACCTGTCTCCATCCGTATGATTCCTTCGGAAAATACCTCCGCTGCAGTACATTTTTTCCTGACGATCCGCTGCGCTTTCCCGCTGAGAAACGGTCCGATCCGGGAAATATCATTTCCCCCGATCTCCGAGACGGTTCCCTCGGCAATCACTTCTCCGCCCGCGGCTCCGGATTCCGGACCCATCTCAATGATCCAGTCGGCTTCCTTCAGAATCTGCGTATCATGGTCAACGAGGAGCACGGAATTCCCGTCGGCAATCAGGTCATGCATTACCCCGTTCAGGCCGACGATATTGGCCGGATGAAGGCCGATGGAGGGCTCGTCCAGAACATAGAGCACACCGGTGGTCCGGTTTCGCACAGCCCTCGCCAGCTGCATCCGCTGCCGTTCGCCCGTGGACAGTGTCGAGGCGGCGCGGTCAATCGTCAGATACGAAAGTCCGAGGTCCATTAGCCGCTTTGCAGCCGTATAGTAGGACTCACAGATACTCTTCGCCATCGGACGCATTTTTTCCGGAAGGGAGGCGGGCACGCCGTCCACCCAGTCCGTGAGGTCTTTCAGCGTCATTTGACAGACCCGGTCAAGGGACAGCCCGCGTATTTTCGGAGCCCTCGCCCGCTCCGAGAGGCGGCTTCCGCCGCAGTCCGGGCAGGTGCAGGTGCGCAGGAATTTCTCCACGCGCTTCATGCCCTTTTCATCTTTTACTTTCGAGAGGGCATTTTCCACCGTGTACGTCGCGTTGAAATAGGTAAAATCCATCTCCCCGGCGGCACCGGAGGTCTGGTTTTGATAGATAATATGCTTCTTTTCCGGCGGGCCGTGGAACACGATCTCCCGCTCCTTCTGCGTCAGCTCGCAAAACGGCACATCCGTCCGCACACCCATTTCCCGGGCGATATCCTTCATAAGCGACCACATCAGCGTCTGCCATGGAAGAACGGCGCCTTCGTCGATGGAAATGGATTCGTCCGGCACAAGGGTCGATTCATCCACGACCCGCACAACGCCGGTCCCGTCGCACTTCGGGCAGGCTCCCTGCGAGTTGAACGCAAGCTCTTCCGCCCCCGGCGCATAGATCCGCTCTCCGCAGACCGGACAGATAAAATCCGTCTCCGCCGCCACCGCGAGAGTGGGCTCCTGCACGTGCCCGTTCGGACACACGTGGTTCGCGAGCCGGGAAAACATAAGACGCAGGCTGTTCAGCAGCTCCGTTCCCGTTCCGAAAGTCGAACGGATGCCCGGCACGCCCGGACGCTGATGCAGCGCCAGTGAGGCGGGAACATACAGCACTTCATCGACATCCGCCTTCGCGGCCTGGGTCATGCGCCTTCTCGTATAGGTGGAAAGGGATTCCAGATATCGTCTTGACCCCTCCGCGTACAGAACGCCGAGGGCAAGGGAAGATTTTCCGGAACCGGACACACCGGCGATCCCGACGATTTTGTTCAGCGGGACGTCCACATTTACATTTTTCAGGTTATGTACTCTCGCGCCGCGGATTTGGATGGCAGAGGGTTTATTATTCTGTTCATTCATGTCGGTTCAGTTTCCTCCGTTCCAACAAGTGATTCCAACGGGGACAGTTCCCTTTGGCCCCCTACTCTTTGGACTCTATATACGGAAATATCTCCGTGAGATCCCGGATCATTTCGATCCCTTCCGGTACTTCCGCGCCTTCGCGGTTGAGCCACAGCGCCTGCATGCCGGCCTGCTTCGCGCCTTCATAATCTTTATCAATACGGTCGCCGATGAAAAGACATTCCTCCGCCCTGCACCGCATTTTCTTCCGACACTGGTCAAAGAAGATCTCCGTCGGCTTTTCAAGGCTCGCCTCCTCGCTCGTCACGAGGAAGTCGATCGATGGGATGATCCCGAGCGTTTCCATTTTCCGGTATTGGATCTCTGCAGTGAGATCCGTTCCGACGCCGATCCGGATCCCGCTCCTCCTGAGTCTTTCGAGGACCTCCTTCACCTCCGGATACGGCTTCATCCGGCGGAGCATTCCTTCCCAGTAGATCTCATACATTTTCATGACATGGGGGTGGATCGGAAAGCCGGCATCTTCCATCATAAACTGATAGCGGATCACACGGTTCCGGCAGCTGCCCGTGCAGCCGGCGATGCCGATCAGTTCCTCCGTCGCGTCATCGAGCCGCCGAAGGTATTCCTCCGCGGACCATCCGAACGTCTCCCGGACATATGCCGCCATCTCCTCCTGTGTGACCTCGCGGTCGGTCCCGCTGCAGTCGTACAATGTATTGTCGAGGTCGAAAATAACCGTTCTGATCATATACATTCCTCTATCCGTCTTTTACGCAAGAATCTCCGTAAGCACCCTTCCGTCCGCGTCCGGCAGCACAAGCCCGAGAGCAGCCGCAAAAGTCGGTGCCAGATCGACAAGGTCCGCATTTTCGAGAAATGCATTCTTCCGGAACGCGGGGCCTCTTCCGAGCAGAACCGGCCGGGGACCTTTGTCCGGATGGAACCCGTGTGCTCCTGCGTGATTTGTTCCCGGTTCACAGGCCGCAGGGACAAAATACGGGCCGGACCAGGCATTCTGAAATGCTGTCTCTCCGTCCGTTTCAAGAACAAATGAAAAATCACCCGCGAGGTGTTCCTTTTCTTTTAATTCTTCCGCTGTATAAATCACGGAAAATCCGGCGTCTCCTCTCCTGCGCCGTTCCTCCAGCAGTTCATGCACTTCCTTATACAGGCTCCGGTCAGACGGATCCTTGAGGAAGATCTGCGCGCTCATGCCGGCGGACAGGCACCACGCGCGCCATTCCTTTACACTTCCGTCTTCCCGCAGTGAAATATACCCGTTTTCCGCAAGAAGAACATTCGGGCAGGCATATCGTCTGAAATCCAGCTGCCCGTGATCCGAGGTGATTACAATATTGTACTCTTCCGGTTTTTCTGTCTCTTCAATTGCCGCAAGGAGCATCCCCAGCATCCGGTCGCTCTCTTCCGCCGCTTTCTCCGTGAGGTCGGAGATAACGCCTTTTTTGTGCCGGTAGTTGTCAAAATTGCCGGTGTGGATCATAAGAACATCCGGGCGGTACTCCTTAAGAATCGCGCAGGCCGCTTCCATATTGAAAAAACTGGATGCCGGCTGCCGCCTCGGTACACGAAGATTCTCAAAAGGCCTCACGGCGCGCTCATAGACCTCCGGAGCCGTGCCTGCCGAGAGTAATGTTTCCCGCATGGATTCTCCGGTCCAGGGCGTCCCTATGGTCCATATTTCGTCGACCAGCCAGTCGATTGACGGATGATTTCCTGTCACCGGCCATCCGACGGCCGCTGTCGTCAGCCCGTTCGCTTTGCAGAGATCGAAAAGATCCCGGCACCGCACAGCACTGTGGTCAAAAAGCCACGGCAGCGGGGATATTCCCGGCAGGAAGGCCTCATTTGCCGTCACCCCGTGCCGGTCCGGCCAAAGTCCGGAGACCATGGTGGTATGGCAAGGATACGTCAGCGTCGGATAAATGCTCTTCACCCTCTGTACACACGCAGCGTCCTTCAGGAAAGCATGAAAAAACGGATGCCGGTTGAGATTCGGAATATCTTCCGAGATCATAGCATCCATTGAAATTACAACCAGTTTTGCTGCCATAGCCGGGATCCTTCTGTGCCGTATTTTATCGTCTGAATCAATTCATATAACGATATTATATAGCTTCGGCATTTTTATGGAAACCGGTTTATCATTCTATTTCTCTTATAAGTTTTTCCCTGTTCCCATGAAAATGCAGCCGCTCCGCGTTTCTCGAATACCCGCTGCTTCCGTATTTTGCGATATAGCGGGCGGTGTCCGCATTTGCGGAGAGCTGTGTGACGAGCATAAGCAGTTCGGATCCCTCCGGCCAGACAGTTTCGGCAAATGCGAAGAGATTTTCCATTTCTTCTCCGGCCGTCCGGAGTTTCCCGTTCATTTCCTCTGTCTCTGCCTTGAAAACCGTTCTCACGTCATCGAAGCTTTCGGCGGATTCACGTGCCTTTTTCAGAAATGAAATCGTCCTCACCGCTTCCTTCTCCGCTCTCTTCGTAAGAATTCCCCTGAGATGATTCCGGTTTCTGCGCTCCGCGGTCTTCTGCTCCCAGTTTTGGAGAGCCGTTTTTATTTCTGAAGGATCGATGTTTTCGGGCTCGCACTCCCCGCTGCTGTTTTTCTGATCCCGCGTACCCGCTTCGCTGCTTTCCTCTGTCGGAACCGGGTCTGCTTCGCATTTCTCCCGGACATCCAGCAGAATTTTGTGAAGTTCCCTGCAGACGTCCTCCGAGAGCACCGCCTCCGCAGTATCCTTCGTGACCCGCCGGAGCAGCATCATAAGCAGGCTCCAGCGCTCATCGAACGGCGCCGCTGCCGCCCGCTGCCGGATCTCTTCCGGAGCAGCCCCTGCAAGGATCTCCTCCATTCTGTAATCGGACTCGTATTTCCGGTATAGATCGTAAAACGAGGCAAATTCCTCCGCCGCCTGCGGATGCTGAATATACTGCGCGATCAGATCCGGACCGACAGGGATCATTTCCGTCTCGCAGGCCGTCAGCATTTCCGCCAGATCACTCCAGCCGCGGGCTGTCGCAAACTGTTTCCCGTCAATATCGGCGTGCACGTCATAGAAGCGTTCCCGGTGCCCGGTCAGAAAACTCAGAACAGCCGGGTGGATGCCCTTTTCTTCCGAATACTTCCTCCACGCCTCAAAATCAGGCTCGATATGGATCACTTTCAGACGGTCCAGCGTCACAATATCAAATTCCCGCGCACTCCGGTTATACTCCGGCGGATTTCCCGCCGCGACGACCATCCATCCCTCGGGAAGGGCATGTTTGCCGAAGATCTTGTACTGCAGGAACTGAAGCATGACCGGTGTCAGCGTCTCCGACACGCAGTTGATCTCATCCAGGAAAAGGATTCCTTCCGCGGCGCCGGTATTTTCCATCAGTTCATAGACCGACGCGATGATCTCACTCATCGTATACTCGGAGACCGCGTATTCCTGTCCCTGAAAAGTACGTTTTTCGATGAGCGGCAGACCGAGTGCGCTCTGACGGGTGTGATGCGTCATCGAATAGGAAAGGAAACCGATCCCCATCTCCTGCGCCGCCTGCTCCGCGATGGCGGTCTTGCCGATGCCGGGAGGTCCCATAAGAAGCACCGGCCGCTGTTCCCGCGGACGGATCCGGTACAGACCGTCCTCATCTTTTGCGAAATATGCTTTTGCGGTCTCGATCAGCTGTTGTTTTGCTTTCGCGATGTTCATAGTAATACTCCGTTTTTTAATTTCCGCACAGGCTCTTTCAAATCCAAAAAGGTCTGCTGTAAAATCAAACTGTTGCCGGTCAGATTCTGCAATATGATTGATTTTGTTTTAACCGATCATTTCATTCATGTCAGTTCCATTCGTTTAAAGCGCAAACGGATCTTCCTCAAAATGGCAATTTCCCGGCTTTTGTCTTCCATCCATTTTGCCCACAAGAAATATCGCCTGCATTCCCTGTCTCTTCCCGAGCTCCGTACAGCGGCGGATATAATGCTCCCGGTGCTGCAGGATACGGCTCTGTATTCTCTCCGGGCTGTTCAAAAGCAGGCCCCGCAGCGCTTTTTCATTATTCGCCTCCAGGATCTGTTCCATGATCAGTTCTTCATTCTGAAGGAAATACATTTCTGCCGCACGGTCCGTCTCCTCGTTATAAAGCTCGGGAGCCGTGCACCAGATAAGCATCATCTGCAGCTTTTCGGCAGGATTTCCCTCTTCCGGGAATCCTGTCGCAAAAAAGCCCTCCCGGAGCTTCGGACAGGACCCGAAGGCGTCTTTTCCGAGACGTGTTTTCTCTCCCTTTACTTCTGCGCACCACAGTTCCGGGCAGTCCCAGAAAGCCATTTCTCCGATTGAGACCACCCTTTCGGGCACTGCGATCGATCTCAGGCCGCTGCCGAAAAATGCCATCTCGCCGATCACTTCGAGACATTCCGGGAGCCGGATCTCCGAAAGAGAAGTACATCCCGTAAACGCACCTTCCCCGATCTCTTTCAATCCTTTCGGCAGCGTGATCTTCTCAAGCGCCGCGCAGTTCATAAATGCCGCCGCGCCGATGTTTCTCACCGTTTCCGGCAGGACCACTTCCGTCCAGTCCTCTTCCGCGTATGCCTCCGGTTCGATGGCCGTAGTCCCCTGTTCAATTGTCAGCTTCTTTTCCGCCATTCTCTGCTCTGTGTTTCCTTCACTCCAGCACATACAGCACCGCCCAGTCCGGCACCTGCGCATCCTCCCGGCTCAATATAAACGCCGTGGAAAATGCCGGCGCCCTCGCCGGAAAAATGCCCTGTCCGTCCGTAAAATACAAAAGGCCCTGAAAATCCTTTATTTTCCCCTCGTCGATCAGCCCTCCAAGATAGGCAAACACCGGGCGGAAATCCGTCTGTCCAAGCCCCTTGACAGTCATTGTTTCTATGTAGGAAGCCAACTCCTGCCGGCTCCCGATCAGCACATCCTCCCGGATCCGGTCGTCACACTGGAGCAGATGAATGTTCATCCTATCCGCGATCAGCGCTTCATCGAAAAGGATCGAGCAGGTATGTTCAATAAACGAGTGCACGGTCTCTCCCTGCACACTGCCGGAGGTGTCAATGGCGATCGCGATCGTGCGGATGCGGTCGTCCTCCCGATATTCCAACGGCTCGATCAGCGGGATATTTCCGTACAGCGCGAGCCCGTATGTGTAATAAACATAGTCAAATTCGTCGGCATTTCTCAGAATTTCCCTCTGATTCACGAATTTTCTCAGAAACGCCCGATAGGGGATCTTTCTGCGCCGCACTGTGCCGAGCTGTTCCGAGAGGGCATTTTCCTCGTCCATCTCCTCCATGAGAAGTTCCGTTTTCCGGGCGAGGTCTTCCCACTCTTCCGTCATTTCTTCCGGAAGAAGGATCTGCCCCTGTCCGGAAGTGTACCAGAGTCCGTGCTGATCCCCAAGAAAATGTCTCCGCTCCGCACTGATCTCCTCCGGTGAAAAACTCTTTTCGTTCAGCCACCGGAAAATGCGCTCCGCCGAAAGCGGCTTCCCGATCTCCGCATCCAGCAGATGCACCAGCGCCTGCTGCTCCCCCTGCCTCTCACAGTAAAGAAAACTCTGCTCCAGCTCTCCGATCAGCGCTTCCACCGCGATATCGCAGGCAAGATTCCAGATCTCCCGGTTTCCGGGGAGTGCCGTCCGCTCATCCGGGAACGAGTGCCGGAAGAGGCAGTGCAGAAGGGAATGCATGAAATCTCTTGTAAATACATTCTCTTCTGCCTTAAAAACCGTAATCACATGATAAGGATCATAAAAAAGACGTCTGCCTTCTGTGCCGAAACGGAAGACTCTCCGGGGCATGCCGTTTTCCGAGGGTGTATCGGCAGAACGCTCCGTCCCGGGTATCTTCCCGGCTGTCTTCCTCCGGGGTGTTAATATCTCGCTGTCCAGCGTACGCAAATGAAGAACAGCCTCCGCAAGATAAGGCATATGCAGGAGGATC
>SVDL01000091.1 GCA_015057835.1 Lachnospiraceae bacterium | reverse complement strand
CATGGATCGCGGATGTGGAATCGGAAATGCGGGTGCTTGTGAAGAAAGATATCCCGTTTATTAAGAAGAGTATTCCAACTGCGGAGGCGAGAGAGATCTTCAAAGAGGATAAGCTGGTCGATAAGGAACGGCTCTTCCGTTTCCGCCTCGCGTCCCGCACCAATATGTACGAGCTGGACGGACTGCGCGACTATAATTACGGGTTCATGGCGTATTCTACGGGCTGCCTTGACCGGTTTAAACTCTATCCATACAAGAATGGTATTCTGATGCAGATGCCGAGGCGCCGGGATACGGATCACATTCCGCCCTTCGAGCCGATGGAGAAACTGTTTGAGGCGCAGACCCGGGCAGAACAGTGGGCGGCGAAGATCCACATTGAAGATATCGGTGAACTCAACGAGCGGATCACGAGCGGGGATATGTTTGAGCCGATCCTCCTCTCGGAGGCGTACCATGAACGGCGCATTTCCGAGATCGCAAACATGATCTCGGAAAAACCGGAAGTGAAATTTGTTATGGTCGCGGGGCCGTCATCTTCCGGGAAGACGACATTTTCCCAGAGACTGTGCGTGCAGCTGAATGCCCACGGCCTGCGGCCGCATTATATCGGCGTGGATAATTATTTTGTGAACCGGGAAGACACGCCGGTCGATGAGGATGGAAAACTTGATTTTGAATGCCTGGAAGCGATCGATGTCGCCGGCTTCAATCAGGATATGAGTGATCTGCTGGCGGGAAAGACGATCAAGGTGCCGTCTTTCAACTTCCAGCTCGGCGTCCGGGAATACAAGGGTGAGACGCTGAGCCTTCCGGACGGCGATATTCTGGTTATTGAAGGAATTCACTGCCTGAATGACGCGCTGTCGGAGTCGCTGCCGAAGGAATCGAAATTCAAGATCTTCATGAGCGCCCTGGCACAGCTTAATATCGACGATCACGACCGCCTGCCCACTACGGACGGCCGCCTGCTCCGCCGCATGATCCGGGACAACCGGACCCGAGGCTACTCCGCTGCCAACACGATCTCCATGTGGGACAGTGTGCGCAGAGGCGAAGACAAGTATATTTTCCCGTTCCAGGAGACCGCGGACGTTTTCTTCAATTCCGCGCTTCCCTACGAGCTGGCGGTTCTGAAGCAGTACGCCCAGCCCCTTCTTTTCCAGATCCGCGAAGGCGATCCGGAATACGAGGAGGCGAGAAGACTGCTGAAGTTCCTT
This sequence comes from Lachnospiraceae bacterium, assembly GCA_015057835.1. Lineage (GTDB taxonomy): Bacteria > Bacillota > Clostridia > Lachnospirales > Lachnospiraceae > Chordicoccus. Next base: position 8,527 of record SVDL01000091.1, on the reverse strand, counting down.
GACTATGTTATCGGCATCCCGAGCGACCACGTGCCGGCGAATTCGATCCTGAGGGAGTTTATCGGAGGCGGGTGCTTCCATCTGTGAGAGATGGGGGAGCTCAACTATAGAGAATGAATATAAACAAAAAAGCAGCTTAGGGCTGCTTTTTTGTTGGAGATTGATCGGAGAGGATGAAAAAAGCATCATGCTTCCCCTTCAAAAAAGGGAGCATGATGCGGAATAACGAGAACAGGCTGAATATAATTTCAGCGATGGTTTATCATTGATGCAAGGTACCCCGCCCCGAATCCATTATCAATATTGACCACACTGACGCCGGAAGCGCAGGAATTAAGCATTGCGAGGAGAGCAGAGAGCCCACCGAAGGATGCGCCGTATCCTACAGAGGTCGGGACCCCGATGACCGGGCAGTCCGCCAGTCCGCCGATGACGCTGGTGAGCGCGCCTTCCATTCCTGCGATGGAAATAATGACAGTGGCATTCATGATCTCATCCATGTGGGAGAGCGTTCTGTGAAGCCCGGCCACGCCTACGTCATATAAACGAATGACTCTGTTTCCGTATATTTCTGCTGTCATAGCGGCTTCTTCCGCGACCGGCAGGTCGCTGGTGCCGGCACAGGCGATGACAACACTTCCGATTCCGTCCGGTTCCGGGATGTTTCCGATAAGACCGATACGGGATAATTCGTCATATTTGAATTCCGGAACCTGGGTTTCCGGATCACCGGTTTTTTGGAATTCACATGATCCGTTCGACTTTCCGGTATCGCCGGATTCTTCAGCCTCCAATGCCGCCTTCACATAATCCGCCGCCTCTTTCTTCATCCGCGTGATCAAGATGGTCTTCTGCCCGTGGGACAGCATTGCCTTGATGATTCCCCAGATCTGTTCCGGTGTCTTGCCAGCCCCGTAGATTACTTCCGCAGCACCCTGCACCAGTTCACGGTGATGGTCGATCTTCGCGTAGCCAAGATCAGTGAAAGGCTGCTCTTTCATCGCGAGAACAGCGTCGTCGATGGAAATCTTGTCATTTTTAACGTCTTCGAGAAGACGAATCAGGTCATCTTTTTTCATCTATTTATATCGCCTTTCAAATATCCTGGTCTTTAATAAATATTATTTCATCGCATCTTTCCCGGCAAAACAATCCTGAATCATCATCGCCGCTTCCTGATAAGAAAGATCGGAATTCTCGCAGATCTTCCGCACGCTTTCATATTCCGGATAAGCGAAAGTCCTGCCCTCAAAATAACAGACTTTCACGTCTGCATCCCCGTAAGGCGTAGAAATTGTCATGATCTCGCGCGGCAGGCAGTCGCGGAATACCGGGTTTTTCCGAATGCCAATAGTTGTAGTGTGTGTGAAAATGATCTGCTCCATGGCAGGGACATCCGCTTCATTGCACAGCGTGGTGAGCATATAAGCCGGACGGTTTTTCTTCATATATACAGGTGTGTAGAAAACATCCCTGGCTCCGGCTGCGAGAAGCTTCTCCATGACGTAGCCAAGAGCTTCTCCTGTGCAGTCATCAATATTTGTTTCCAGTCGGCAGAGCGATGCATGATGGTGCCCGTGCCGACCGGCCCCATCATGATGCGGCTCATGACTAGCCTCATCTTCCCGAATCATCATCGCCCGCAGAAGACTATACGTCTTATACTTCCTGTGGCCGCTTGCATAGCCCGTTTTTTCGATGGAAAATGCCTCCGGCAGCCCATTCCCCTTCCAAAGCACCGCAGCGATCGCCGCGCCCGTGGGGGTGACAAGCTCGCCTTCCACATCGATGAACTTCATCGGCAAATGATACCGGTCCGCAATCGCCAGCACCGCCGGAACCGGAACCGGAAGATCGCCGTGGGCGCAGTGGATCGTGCCGAATCCTTCATTCACGGTGCGGAGAAGGACTTCTTCAATATCAAGATTCACAAGACAGTAGGCGGCGGAAACAATGTCTACGATAGAATCAACGGCGCCGACTTCATGGAAGTGAACTTCATCAACAGGTTTGCCGTGGACAGACGCCTCGGCCTCCGCGACAATGCGGAAAATGCGCAGAGCGAGATCGCAGACCCGGTAATCTTCCAATCGATGAAGAATTTCCGTCACATCATCAAGATTCCGATGGATATGATCATGAGAATGCCCGTGTTCATGCTCATGAGAATGCCCATGCTCATGATCAGAAGAGTGAATATGATCGTGCCCAATCAAATTGCTCTCCTCATCATCCCGGGGATCAAAATTCTCAGCATCCGGTACATCCGGATGGGACGGATCCTCGAGCGCAACGGAAAAACGCTTTGTCCGGATGGAATTGTTCATAAATGTTTCCACGGAAGCTTCATATCCGTCGAGATTAAGCTCTTTGAGTGTGCGGAAGAGGCCTTCCTCGGAAGCACCGAGGTCCAGTAGGGAAGCGACGGCCATATCGCCGGCAATGCCGGTCGAGCATTCAAAATATAATTTCTTTCCCATTATTAATCACTCATCTGTTTCTCTGAGAAGAGAAAGGGCGTGTTTTTAACTGTTACAATCGAAGGAAGTAAATTCCAGGGCTTTTAAGTATATATGTCAGGCTGTAAAGGAGTAAATCCCGGTGCTTTTCTTAGTATAAATGTCGGGCTGAAAATAAGCAAATCCATAATATTTATGAAGGTATAAACAGAAACATTATACCAACAAACGACTTGACCATAATGTCTATGGAGCTATTTAGTAATTACATTATACTAACAAACGACTTGACAGGAAAGTGTCTTGTGTTATAATTCCAATATAACAGAATCAGCACTCGTGTATGCTGAGTGCTAACAAGAGACTGACCCCACACGGAGGAACCAAAATACAAATGGCAAATAACTATATGATTATACCAACTTACGACACCGTCATTCTGCCCGACGTGGAATACCAGCTCGGCACGAGACGGTTCAGCGATGAAGAGCGCAGCCGGATCAAGATCGACGGCAATCGCGCGATCCTTCTTCCGCTTAAGATCGAACACGACAAAGAAGATGTTACGGCGGAGGATTTCTTCCCAATGGGCGTTCTGGCCGAGATCGTCGCGATCAATGATTTGCCTGGCGGCACACGCATTCATGTGAAAGCGCGCCAGAAGGTCAGCATTACGGACATCACGATCACGGAATCCATGATCGAAGGCAGTTATAAGACGCATGAAGAAGTATTTGACATCACAAGAGACGGCGAACAGGAATGTCTGAAGCGCCTGAAAGAGACGGCGACGGAGATCGCGGGGCATCTTCAGGGCGGGCAGATGGCGATCTCATTTGTCCGGAGCTGTGACAGCGTGGTGGAATTTGCCGCCATGTTCTGCCAGTTCTTCGGTATGAGCCCGGAGGAAAAATACGCCCTCCTCGAGACCGATTCCATGAAGCAGCGCTGCGAGCTTGTGACAGAAGCGCTGATGCGGTTCCAGGGCTCCATCGAGCTGCAGATCGCCATGAACAAGCGATATGATGAATCGGAGGGAAATGTCTACAAGAAGGCAGCGATCCAGAAACAGATCGGACTTCTCCAGGATGAGTTAAATGACCTCGACCCTGAGATGGAATCCGAGGAAAATGAATACAAGCAGAAGATCGAAGCATCCGGAATGCCGGAAGAGTGCCGCAAAGAAGCCGATAAAATGCTTAAGCGCTACATGATGGCCCAGCCCAATGACCCGGAAAAAAATATGATGGAGAACTGGCTGGATTTCATCACGGAGCTCAAGTGGAAGATCGGCAAGACCCACAAGATCAATCTGAAAGAAGCGAGAAGGATCCTCGACCGCGATCACTACGGCCTGGATAAGGTCAAAGAGCGCATTATCCAGCAGCTGGCGGTCATGGCACTGAAGAAAGAGGAGAGCGGTTCCATTCTCCTGTTTGTCGGCGCGCCGGGCACAGGCAAGACGTCTCTGGGCAAGAGCATTGCGGAATCTCTCGGGAGGGAGTATGTTCGCATTTCCCTTGGCGGCATTCGCGATGAGGCGGAGATCCGCGGCCACAGACGCACCTATATCGGCGCGATGCCCGGACGGATTATGGAAGGCATCAAGCGCGCCGGCTCTATGAATCCGGTCGTAGTTCTTGATGAAGTGGACAAAATGTCGGTGGGTTACAACGGCGATCCGGCGAGCGCGCTTCTGGAAGTGCTGGATCCGGAGCAGAATAATACATTTACCGACCACTACATGAATATGCCTTACGACCTGTCGCATGTGTTCTTCATCTGCACGGCCAATACGATGGATACGATCCCGCAGCCGCTGCTCGACCGCATGGAAGTGATCCAGCTGAACGGGTATACCCCGGTGGAAAAATTCCACATCGCGAAAGGACACCTGCTTCCGAAAGCGCTGGCTGACTCCGGACTGGAGAAAACACAGCTGCGCGTGACGGATTCGGCGATCCGTAAGATCATTGAAGAATATACGATGGAAGCCGGCGTTCGCGGACTGCGCAAACAGCTGGATGTTCTGTGCAGAAATGCCGCCGCGAAGATCATCGGCGAGAACGAAGAAAAGGTATCCGTCAAAGAGAGAAATCTCCGTGAATTCCTCGGCAGAAAGAAGATCAGCCACGACTCCAAGCTGAAAGAAGAGCGCGCCGGCGTGGCGACAGGCCTCGCCTGGACGCAGGCGGGCGGCGAGATCCTGTTTATTGAGACAGCGGTCATGCCGGGCACCGGCAAGATCATTATCACGGGTCAGCTGGGCGACGTCATGAAAGAATCCGCGACGATCTCCGTGAGCCTTCTGAAATCACTCTATGTATCAGACGCGCTGGATTTCAGCAACAAGGACATTCATATCCACGTTCCGCAGGGCGCGGTGCCGAAGGACGGTCCGTCCGCAGGTGTGACGCTCTTTACGGCGCTGACTTCTCTTCTGACAGGCAAAACCGTCAGTTCCGAGCTTGCCATGACGGGAGAGATCTCACTGCGCGGCCAGGTACTGCCGATCGGCGGCCTTCCGGAAAAACTGATGGCGGCCCAGCGCTCGGGAATCAAGACGGTGCTTATTCCGAAGGAAAATGAAAAAGACCTCGAAGATGTCCCGGAGGAGACCAGGACCGCGCTGAAGATCATTCCGGTCCGCACAGTGGAAGAAGTGATTCAGCACGCCCTGCACATCAAACTGCCGCAGACGACCGCGTCACTGTTTGCGCCGGGATACGCGGAGTTTCAGACGGCCCGCCGGACGCAGACAGAAAATGCCTGATTTCAGACAGCACTACGGATGCAGATAAAAAAGGCAGAATCTGGTCCTGCCGGGCAATCAAAAAGAATCAATTATATAATATGTAAAAACAGCATAGATTTATAAAACAGCCGGAGAGGAAATGAAGAATCCTCTTCGGTTGTTTTACTTATGGTAAAATAATGGTTTCATATAGGAAAATAAAGGCTTTTTGAGCCGCTTTTTTTTGCTATGATCCTGCCCTGATAAGCCGTCAACGAAGACGCAAGATTTGCATATTAGTTGTCGAATTCATTGATTATCGGAATGGTATATTTTCCTCAGAACAAAAACTTTGCTGTGCTGAGGAAAATTGAGATGAAAAAAAGGAAAAGAAACAATCAGTTAACAGATAAGCTCATCCGGCAGGCGAATATCAGATATTTATTAAAGAAAGCGATGTCATTTCTGGCCTGCCTCGTGGCGATGACCGTAACCGTCCAGATGATTCGGGCGGCATTTGCTCTGTCTGCCGGACCGCAGGGACACCTGCATTCGGATTCCTGCTATGAAGAGCGGTACATCACCGCCTGCGGCATGGAAGAAGGACAATCTTACACGTTTACCGCGGAAGACGGCAGCAAGTACACGGAAGTGCATCAGCACTCCGCTTCCTGCTATGTTCCCACCTGCGGACTTGCGGAAGATGAGAACCACCAGCACACCGACACCTGCTTTGCGAGAGAACGGGTGCTGATCTGCCAGCTCGAGGAAGTGGATCCGGACGAAGCTCTGCTCCGTGCTATCGAAGAGGAGAAGAGAGCAGAGGAAGAAGCGCAGCGGGCTGCGGAAGAAGCGCAGAGAGCCGCAGAGGAAGCTGCTCAGGAAGCGGGCGCAGAAGAAGCTCAGAATGAAGACGCGCAGAACATCGAAAACTCGGTAGAAACTTCGGAAGTAGCTGCCGAGGAGTTTCAGAATGAAAATGCCGAAGCTGCAGAATCTTCTGAAGATGCGCAGAACACCGAAAATGAAGACGGTCAGAATGCAGCTGCTGAGGAGAACAACAGCAATGTCGTAAACGACGGAGAGGACGCGCAGGCTGCGGCGGATGCAAACGAAGCTGCCAACGATCAGAATAATGCCGCTGACGGCAATAAAGAACAGGACGCTGTAAATCAGAATCCTGCAGAAGATAGTCAGAATTCCGCCGATGAAAATGCTAAGACGCAGGAAGAAGATGACAAGAAGGTGTTCTTCTCCTCGGATGATCAGGAACCGGAACTGTCGGCTAGCATTCAGGTATTTGAAGCGGTCACGGAAAAAGAACATGTTCGCGTCTATGTCGTCGCGGAGCCCGGCACTTTCCCGGTCGGAACGACGATGAGCGTGGCGGATGTCTACGATCAGAATACGATCAATATGATCAGCAGCGCCGCGGAAGAGAACGCGGAAGAAAATGAAGAAGTATCCGGAATCCAGGCAGTGGATATCACCTTCTTCGATGCGGAAGGCAATGAGATCCAGCCGCAGAAGCCGATCCGGGTGACGATGGCTTCCGATCTGGTTGTCGAAAGCGAAAACCCTGTTATCTATCACGTTGACAACAAGACTCAGCCACAGAAGCCTGTCGCTGAGGAGATCAAACAGGTTGATGAGAATGCGCTTGTTGTCCATCCGCAGGAAAATGAGGTCGTCTTTGAGGCGGACAAATTCTCGATCTATGCGATCGTAAAGATGGAGACACTGACCGGAGGATTCGTATCCGCTGATGGCAGCACATATGAAGTGAAAGTTGCATACGGTTCAGATGCGGACATTCCGAAAGATTCAAGACTGGAACTGATAGAATACGCAGCGGGTTCTGCAGAGTATCAGCAGGCAAAACTGAAAATAGATGAATACCGTGCACAGTCATCAGAAACAGCTCAGGATATGGGCGCAGATGAATATGGCTTTGCTGCATTGGGCATCAGCATTATTGATCCGGATGGAAACGAAGTTGAGCCGGCTGCCGAGGTATCGGTATCGATCACGATGAAATCACTGCCGGAAGGCTTTGAAGCAGAGGATCTTCAGAGCACGATGGAAGTCCAGCACCTGGCGGAAAACAATGGAACGATTTCTGTTGAAACGGTTGCCGGTCCGGTCGCTGAAGACAGTGAGATTACAGCAGACAAAGAGAGCGTTGTAGCAGAATTTGTCACGGATAGTTTTTCGACGTACACCATCACATGGGGACGTGATAATAGAAACACTACTACACTGCATTTTGTAGATGAGAATGGCAATGAGTTGACGGGGGTAAAACTTACGTCCAGTGGTGCTGTCATCGACGGATCTACGATCAGACTCTCTAATTTAATTAATAACAATAATACGACGCTGGATCTGAGAAATGCGTTTACAGTCAACGGTAAAACACTCAGCAATACCCATATTGGTTCTTATAGGAATCTGGGCAATAACAACGCACGGCAGATCGTTGCTAATGAAATAAGAAGAGAAGGAGACAATTTCCGATACAGAACATTTAATGAGACTGGAGATGACTCCGGTTCTGCCTGGAATAATATTGCAAATAACAGTAATCTGTATCTGGTATACAGCGATGTTCCTTCCGGCAGCGGTGGCGGAGGAGGCACACCTGATGATCCGGATGCTCCCGACTTCGGTGATATCGGCAATTCAAAGACTATCAGAGATAATGAAGACGGAACCTATACACTGAATCTCAGTGTCACAGGACAGGCGCAGACGGCAAGTGAAAACAACCACGTCAATGTAGCGATCGTACTGGATACATCCAGCAGTATGACCAGCAATAACAGAACGAGGCTTAGAGATGCAAAAAGAGCTCTGGTCGGAACTACACAGGCGGAAATAGAGGCAAGTATTGCACATCAGTTATTAGCGAATAATACTACCGAAGATCCGAATATCGTTGAGCTCGCTTTTATCACATTTAACAGCGGGGCAGAAACTCATAAATTCAGCGGATCGAACTGGACGACTAATGAGGCGACTTATAGAACCACCGTCAATGGAGTCGGCACTGCCTCGGGTACCAACTGGGAAGATGCCATGAGAGAGGTGGGAAGCCTCGGCGGAGACGGAGATCCTACATATGTCATTTTCCTGACAGATGGTCAGCCTTCCAGATACTGGACAGGAAATAACCCCAGTCAATATGTAGACGGCGAAGGCTGCATGCTGGCAGCAAATGATGAAGCCCGCGCGCTGATCAGAGATAAGGGGATGGAACTCTATGGAATCTTTGCATGGGGCGACAATACTAACTTCCAGAAGGATTACCTGGGCAAACTGATCGATTATGCAT
>SVDL01000090.1 GCA_015057835.1 Lachnospiraceae bacterium | reverse complement strand
AAATTATTTTGAATACTACGAAGATGCCCTGAAAAAAGGAAAACGAAGCTTCAGGCAGGCGGTCTCCGCCGGTGAAGGCGTTCTCCTGATCATCAAAAACTACACCGGCGATGTCATGAATTTTGAGATGGCTGCGGATATGGCTCGCGATGAGGGGATCCGGGTCGAACAGGTCATCGTGAACGACGATGTGGCAGTCGACGGCTCCCTGTACACGGTCGGACGCCGCGGTGTTGCCGGCACGGTATTTGTCCATAAGATCACAGGCGCGAAGGCGGAAACAGGTGCATCTATCGAAGAAGTAAAAGAGACCGCAGAGAAAGTGATCGCCAATGTCAGGACCATGAGTATGGCGATCCGCCCCTGCACCGTGCCCGCCGCAGGAAAACCCGGATTTGAGCTCGCTGAGGATGAAATGGAGATCGGCATCGGCATTCACGGAGAACCCGGCACGCACCGCGATACGATCAAAACCGCGGATGAAATCGCGGATCTCATGCTCTCCCGCATTCTCGGGGATCTGGAGTATTCCGGCAGTGAAGTCGCAGTTATGATCAACGGCTGCGGTGCGACCCCGCTCATGGAATTATATGTCGTTAACAATCATGTCCATGACGTTCTTGCAGAAAAAGGGATCCGGGTCTTCCGGACTTATGTCGGCAACTACATGACTTCCCTTGAAATGGAAGGATTTTCGATCTCTCTCCTGAAGCTGGACGAGGAGCTGAAAGAACTCCTCAGTGCCCCGGCGGACACCATTGCCTTCAAAGAAATGTAAAAAGCGGGAGAATATGCCATGACAGACAGCAAAAAAGTACTGTTCCTGCTCGGAAAAATGAAAGAAGCGATCGATGAGAACGCGCAGTTTCTGACCGATCTCGACGCCGCCATCGGCGACAACGATCACGGGATCAATATGGCGCGCGGCTTTAAGAAAATAGGGGAAGATCTGCCGGCACTCGAGGGGAAAGATATCGGTGCGATCCTGAAAAAAGCAGGCATGGATCTCGTCTCTACCGTGGGCGGTTCCTCCGGACCGCTCTACGGGACCGCTTTCATGAAAGCAGGAGCCGCCGCAGCCGGAAAGACAGAGATCTCGCCGGAAGATTTTCTTTCCATGATGGAAGAAGCGGTCGCCGGCGTACAGATGCGCGGAAAAGCCGTCCGCGGCGAAAAAACAATGCTTGATTCCATGATTCCGGCGCTGGAAAAAATGAGAGAAGGCGCACAGGCCGGGCTGGATCCGAAAGCAATTCTTGCGGATAGCGTCGCTGCCGCTCAGGAAGGTGTCGAGTACACTAAGACCATCATTGCCACAAAAGGACGCGCAAGCTACCTCGGAGAACGCTCTCTCGGACATCAGGACCCGGGAGCGACGTCCTTTCTGGTCCTTTTGAAAGCGATCGCAGATAATTACTGATTGGAGAATAGAATGGTCGGATTTGTTTTAGTTTCGCACAGCCGGAAACTGGCGGAAGGAGCTGCGGAACTCGGGCACCTTATGGCGCCGGAGGTTCCGGTCGAAGCCGCCGGGGGGCTTCCGGACGGGAGCCCCGGCACGGATTATGAGACGATCCTGAATGCGATCGAAAAAGTCAGCCTTCCCGGCGTGGACGCCGTCCTGATCATCATGGATATGGGCAGCTCCTGCATGACAGCCGAAATGGTCCTTGAAGAAAGGGGCGACGCTTTTCCGCCCGCCATGATGATCGACTGCGCCTTTGCGGAAGGGACCGTGACCGCCATGGTGGGAGCTTCCGCCGGAGATGATGTCGAAACGATTATAAAAGAGGCGATGGAAGCCGGGAAAGCCAGCAAATTTTAACGCCGCAAAGGCATTTCCCACAATTATGCCCTTCTTCTGCCCTTCGAAAATAATACCGAACGGAACAGGATCACGTTCATAACCGCGTAGAATCCGATAAGGATCAACAGCGTGAGAAGCGGCCTGACCGGTGCCATTGTCGCCAGCAGCATCATCGGAAAGCCGAATACGATCGCGGGAAAATTCTGATAGACCATGTTGTCGGCAGCCGGCGTCGCAAAGGTCTCATCCATTTCCCGAAGCAGGATGATCCCGGTACTTGCCGTCCCGGTCAGCATGCCGTACATCATAAGGAACTGCTCTTCCGCATATTCCGGGAAAAGTTTCTTCGCGACATAATGATTATAAATAAAGGTAATGACAAGTCCAACAACACCCATCACAAGAAGAATAGCCCAATAATTCTGAAGGACATGCAGCCGGATCGCGGCAATACCGGCGACGACCATAATGTCAAAGAGAAAGTTGCTCGTGCGGGTCATCAGGAAATTATTGATATATTCTTTTTTTACCACGCCCATCTTTTTCAGCCCGCCAAGCAGAAGTTTGATCAGAGTCGCGCTGAGAACACCCAGTAAAAAGTTAAATCCGAAGATCACAGACCGCATGCCCGGAAGCGCTTTTCCGAGGAGAGACATAAATAAATAAGCGACCAGATAACCGGCTGTCACAAGAGCGACCTGTATCGTCAGTTTATCGATGCTCTCCTGCATCGGTATTTCATTTTTCCCCTCGATCTGCTCGGAACGGAACGTCTTCTCGGCTCCGATCTCCCGGATGATCACTCCTTTTCGTTTGAGATAAGTGAGGTAAATGACGCCGCCGATACTGGCGCTTAAGAATCCGAGGGCAGCAACGGAAAGACCGAAACTTTTTCCGCCGGCAAAGCCGTATTCATTTTCGAAAATGCCGCCGTAATTGAGTGCCTGCCCGGTTCCCTGTCCATACCCGAACGGGAGGAGAATGCCGGCTGCGCGGAAAAATCCCGGTACAAAGACAGCGGTAAGGATCGACAGGACAAGACCGCAGATCCCCTGCAGCAGATAAGTGGACACCGTCGTAACACCGGTATTGAAGATTTCCGTCACCCTCTTTTTCGTAAGTTTTCCCTGTGATGATTTGAACGCCGTCGCAATAAACCCCAGCGCCAGTGTATGGTAAGTAATGATCTCAAGAGTTGTGCTGCCATCTCCTCCAAAGAACGCGGTATCAAACATCACACTGCCGGTTATGGCTTTATAGACCGCCGCGATTCCCAGCAGAAGCATTCCTCCGAGAACCGATGTCGGAATCAGCGATGCCTGCAGCGGACGAATGGTCCGTTTCAGGGAATTAGCCGCAAGAAGGCTCAGGAGAAGCACCGCGATCAGATTGATCGTTCCCCATACGTTATAGTCCCAGAAATTCTCCATTTTCCTCCTCACTCACCCGGTTTTTATACCGATAACAGAAATTGACATATTTTAAGGCATTGAACCGCCTGCCGCCTTTGATCTGAAAGATTTCAGAATCGTAATAGAGATTCAGCTTATTGCGTCCGAGGACCGTCGCGCCGGATACTTTTTTGAACGGAAAGATCCGGTCCGGGCTGTCCTTCGCAGGATCTCCTTCACGGATCTCGACACGGTCGCCATAAAGGCGGATGTTCGTGTTTTCACATATGATCCTTTTTCTTTTATAAGGAATGACTTCGTATAGATCCGCCGAATCCGTGAACAGAGGTTCCTCCGTATGATCGAGCGGATCGAAGGCATTCACGTAGTTTTTCTGGTATTCGTACCAGTCATTGACATATGCGAACGGAAACTCAGATCCATCTCCACGCAGGCGTTTGTCTTCCCCATACAGGATCTTTCGATGACAGCCTGTGCATTCGATCCGGTCTCCGCTGCTTTTGAAAACCGAAAAGCCGCAGAAAGGGCACACATAGACTGCCCGTTCGAGGTATTCCGCCTTTTTTTTCGACCGGTACCGGCCGTCCGTTTCTGCCTCGTTGACATAAAGCCCTTCACGGATCGCGTCCATCAGCGCTTCATCGGTCATTTTCAGGTATTGCTCCGGTTCGATGACCTCAGAAACAAAAGATCGGAACGGGCCTTTCCGGATCCCGTCGCTCCACCGGGGCTGAACGCCGTATCCGCCCTCGATCCTGTACAGCGCGATGGGAAGCTTCATTTTTTTTGCAAGTCTTGCGATCGTCGGAATCATATATTCCGTTTTGCCGCTGTATGTGCGGTTGCCCTCGGGCGCCAGCGCAATCGTACCGCCCTCTTTCGCGACTTTCATCATAAGCCGGACTGCGTTCACATCCGCCGCCTGTTTTTTGATAGGGATCGGGGCAACTGCCCACCTAAGAAGGGATGCTGCCCACCCTATGGAGAAGATATCCTCTGACGCAACATAATAAACCGGACCGCGGAAAGACATCATAACATAAAACTGATCAAAAGGAGTCTGATGATTATAGAGGATGAGATAAGGCCGGCTGCCCTGCTCTTTGAACCGTTCCGCGCGTATCCCGTACAGGAGCCGGGTGAACATGGCAACGACCGGCCCGAAAATAAGCCGGATGATCCCGTGTCGTTTTTTGATCCAAGGAGATCTGTTCCCGGCTGATAAGCTGTCGTTCTCCATTTCCTCTACTCCGTCCCTGGTCAGATGAACCCGCCGCCGATATTTCACGGGCAGATTTTTCGCCTGCAATCTCATCTATTATAATCGTTTTCCGGGTATTTGAAAATTCGGTTTAATAAATCTTTTTTCTGTTTGCTTTATCTTACCTGCCTTTTTATGAGCTATAAGGCGATTTTTCTGTTTTGTATTTTACCCGGTGGTTTTATAATAATAGTAATAATATCTGAAATGATATGGAGGAAAAGAAAATGGCAGCAAAGTTTCAGAAAAGGGTGCTTATTGATGCGCAGTTAATGCCGGTCGTAGAAAGGCTTCGTTCCATGGGTCCGTCATTGAACTATCAGTTCCTGTCGGAACAGCCGTCGCAGGACGGAGGAGCCGTGTTCCGCTTCGCGCACAAGGTTTCCCTCACATCCTGGGGAGAGAATATTACAATAACTCTCACGCCTTACGGACCGGCGCAGTGCGTCGCCTGGGTGTACTCGGAATGCTCGCTCCCGACCCAGCTCGTCGACTGGGGGAAAAACAGTAAAAATGTGAACGAGATCCTCCGCTTTATGACAAGCGGTTTCGGCTGCAGGGATTTTTAAATCGACGGATTGTACCGGAAGGCAAACACCAGGATCCGTTCCCTGTCATTTTTCCCTTCGAACAGATCCCGGCAGTCGATCTCTTCCTTCAGCGTGAGTGACTCATATCCCATAAGCCATGTAAGATACGCATCGAAAGGATAATAGAAAAAGAGCAGGATCTCTCTCGGAGAAGCATACCATGAATCCTGGATTTTCCGCATGACTTTCTGCAGGATCTCAACGGAAAACGGATTGAAAAAGAAAAAGCGGTCTGTTTCAGGCGGGATGTCATACGCCTCCGCTCTTCCACGAATGATCTTTACTTTAGCGCCGGAAACGGCGCTTTTTTGATTTTCGGATGCGGCCCGCCAGATCTGCTCATCAAATTCGACGCCGATGCACCGGCACCGCACCTGATAGGCCATATAGAACCCGACCCGGCCTTTGCCGCAGCCGTAGTCGAGTAAAACATTTTTCTTCGTAATATATCCCCTGCCGGCAAGCCGCTCCAATACTGAATACGGAGTCGGTTCGTAGGGATAACGGTATTGGTCGGAATGGGAGTCATCCCTTCCGGTCGTACGAATTTTTAAGAGTTTGTCCCACTGTGATTCTTTCAATCCTTCCGAGAGGGCACTTGTTTTTATTTTCATTCCACAAGACCATGCTCCGGGTTTATCCTGCCAATTGCACCTTTAACGGCTTCCGTTTTGCAACTAATGATAGAGCTCTGTTTTATCAATAAACAGATCAAACACTTCAAGGATAAATGCCAGATCCTTCCGACAGTTTTCTTTATACTCCTCCAGAGTTGCTCCCCGACTGCCAAACAGAGACCGGTCCGATTCAAATGCGAGAAGTGACCAGTTTTCACATGACACCAGATATACTTCCTTATCCTTGTATTTTGAAAGAAAATCTGTCTCAAACCCGGGTGTCAGGATCAGTGACGCTTCCCCGGCTGTATCCTCATTTATTTGCATAAGCCGGGAATCTGCGGCATAACCGGCTGCCGTCTGCTCCTCAAGCGACCTGTCAGGTCTTTCCTTTTTAACCCGCACCTCGCCCTGTAATGACCGTCCGCGCTCAATCATCAGTGCAAACCCGGAAAAAACAGTTTTATCCGTTAAACGTTTACTAAGTTGGCTGTATTGCTCCACTGTTAATACTATATTGCTGAACCTTATAGGAATATCCCGGTATTTTCCGGTAATAAGATTACTTCCTTTGGATTTTTCCCAATACGGCTGTACAATCCCCTTCTTTAAAAACTTGTCGGGTATGCTCAGATCCTGCTCAAACTCAACCTGCTTAATCTTTTCTCCAAGGATCTCCTTAAGAGCCGGTTTCTCGATCTCATCTGTTTTCTTTTTGGGCGCAGCAAAAATCAGAATCGCACCGGCTGCTACAAGGCCAGCCCCAATCAAAGGGTTAAAAAAATATGCAACTATGCCCAGCAGTACTGACAGCAGAGCTATAGTTCCAATTATACCTGACTTTTTTTTGTTTCTTTTGTATGTTGATTCAGTATCTGTTTTACTCATGTGTTCATATCCATCCTTTCTACATACAAAAAGCAGACATTCGCGTAAGGAAACCAGGTGCTTCTTCATATAGCACGTGTCCCAGTCCATTATACATGAACAGCCTGCAGTTTGAAATCCTATCTGCCATTTCTACGGATGCCCGTCCCGTTACGATCTATTTCGTCGCGGCTGTCGTTATCATCCGGCTACAATCCGTGCCAACTCATAGATCGCTTCGCGATCTATTTCGTCGCGGGCTGCGCCCTTACGGCTCAATCCGTGCACTCGCAGACCTTCGGTCTGCTTCGTCGCGGGCTGCGCGTTATCATCCGGCTGCAAACCGTGCCAACTCATAGATCGCTTCGCGATCTATTTCGTCGCGGGCTGGCGCCCTATACCGAAAAAGAAGAAGGATCCCTTACGTGTGCAAGCACACGACGGGATCCTTCTTCTTTTTCGCTGCACGGTTTGTAGCCTACACGAAAGAAAAGCCCCCAGCCACTGTCCGACACAGTAACCAAAGACCCTTCCCCAAGAGCGCGAGACGGGGATCGAACCCGCGACCCCCACCTTGGCAAGGTGGTGCTCCACCGCTGAGCCACTCGCGCATTCACTATGAAAGTGTGTTGTTGTTTCAAACAACACAGATACTATACTACAGATATCCGTCAGTGTCAACAATTTTCAAAATGAAATTTTAGCTAAATTTCACTGACTTTTTATAGATGTTGTTGGCATTTTATAATACAGAAGCAGGGGGCTTTTACCTCCTGCTTACTCTTTGAAGGCATATTCTATCCGCTGTATCTTACGATTCATTTACAATTTTCCCGGTCATATGCTCCGGCGTCATTGCCAGAACCAGAACATTCGCGCCTGACCGCCTGATCTCCTCGTCAATATAGGCTTCATCATCGATGTATTTAAGACTGAGTTTCCGTGTAATCTCTATGGCTTTTTCATGATCCTCGATGATACTGATTCTCCCGAAAACAATCACGCTTTTAATATTCAGCGCCCACTCTCCTTCTCTCCGGAATCCCTGATCATAGACGCAGTAGGATACCTTGTCGTGTTTCAGGATCGCGTCCGTGCGATGCCCCTTTTTCCCGGTATGGAAATAGATAATGCCGTCTTCCTCATTATACCAGTGGTCGATCGGCATCCCATAGGGATAATCATCATCACCCAGCACAGAGAGCACACCGCGGGGCTCCTCTGTGAGGATGCGGATGCACTCTTCTTTCGTCAGCGCCTGTTTTTTTCTTGCCACCTCTCTGAATTCGCCCATGCTGTCTCTACCTCCGTGAGTTTTCCGGAACAATATTCTCCGCTATACAAAAGTCTCAGTCTTCATGCTTGTCATAATATCAAATATTAATTTTGCTGTCCTTTACTTTTTTGCTTTTAAAAGTCCCAATGCCGCCGCCGCATTGCAGAAATACATCACAGCTGCAGTCAGGATAGCCACCTTTGCCGGCAGAACACTCATCAAAGCTCCGATAATAATCGGCACAATGATCTGCGCAATGTATTTGGTAAAGGAAAGAATCGCGGTGATCATTCCCGTCTTTGCTGAAAACATCGCCGTTCCAAGGCCAATGTTGAGCGGGAACAGACTGCCCACAAAAAGCCCTGTCATAAAGCAGCAGATGAGCATCGCCGGCACCGTACCGATCAGCACGCCGAGCGCCCAGAAAATGCCGCCTCCCAGCGCACCGATACAGATCTTTTTCTCTGAGGAGATCGGGATATAGGGCATGATAAAGCGGATAATCGTGCTTGCCAGCCAGAATAGTGACAAACAATAAGACGCAATCTCCGGATGCTTCTGGTACGTACTGACATAGCGGACCACCCAGACAATAATACCGTTCTGCCCTGCCACTGTGAAGAACATGCTGAGAGCCAGAAAAATGAATCCGGAATGTCCAAACGACTTAAGATCATCTATTGCGAAAGGCTTCTCTATGAAACGGCTCTCCTCTACAGCTCCGGTATATTTTCTGTGTACAAGAAAATAAAAGAGCGCACTGACGCCGGCAATAAGACCCAGCACAAGATATACTGTATGCCAGCTTACATACCCGAGTGCCGCCCCGATCACGATCGGCGCCACGATCCCGACAATACCGAAGCATCCGTGGCGGATGCCGAGGTATTTTCCGGTCTTTTCCTTATGCATATCCGCAAGAGATGCATCCATAAAGGCATCGGTCGCACCATAGCCGATCCCTACAAAGAAGCAGAAAACAAGAAAAACGACAAACGGCACCGGTATGCCTGACAAGGTGAAGGCAGCCGCCAGCACCGCGGTCAGGCAAATAATCAGGACCGGTTTCTTTACCCTGCTTTTCAGGATCAATGCCAGTACGATCGAGGCAGCGGAGCCGATGCTGAAAATGCTGCTGATCAGTCCGCTCTGCACGGAATTCAGCTGATAATAGTCAACGATATGATTCAGCAGGATTCCTATGATTCCGGTGGCAAGCGCCATGGAAAAAGCAAGGATTATAATTCCTGTTGTATAGCGTCGTATTCCTTTTTCTTTCATGATCAATTCGGATCCATTTTACAGTTTCCAGGACCTTATTTGAGCAGCCGGTCACTCTTTATTCTCTTCCGCCTCAACAGCTGCCATTGCACGCGCCCGGAGGTCTTCCCCTGACACGGCAGGAGAAAAGACGCAGAGCACTCTCAGCAGTTCATCACCGGTGTTGCGGATCCTGTGATCCACTCCGGGAGGCGCGACGATCATGGTGTCCGGAAGAAACTCATGCGTTTCTCCGTTGATCATGCACTCTCCCTTGCCGGACATAAGGTACATTGCTTCTGTTGCATCGGGGTGCGCGTGAAGATCGATCTCACATCCTGCCGGCCACTCTGTCAGATGAATGGAGAAGGAGCAGTTCGGATGCGACGGATCTCCTTTCATAAATACAGGGGTAATGTCTCTGCGAAACGGTGCCGGAACAACAATGGAATTGGCTTTATCATACTTATAGAACATATTTGTCTCCCTTTCCGTATACCAATAATCTCCTTTGAATAAGTATATCTCACAGAAGGCTTGGAAAAAAGGCTTGGAAAAATCTATTTTTTTAAATTTTCGTTTATCAAAAAAGAACGGCTCCGAAGAGCCGTTCTCAGACTGTAGACAAAGTCCAGAGCATTTGCTCTGGATTTTGTTTTGCCATTAAGGAAAGATACCGTCTGAAATGG
>SVDL01000089.1 GCA_015057835.1 Lachnospiraceae bacterium | reverse complement strand
TTTCAATTGAAATGACTGCGTTTTCCCCAAAATAAAAAGGACGCATGAAAAAACTATCGTTTTTTCACACGCCCTTTCATAATTTCTGCTGTCAGATTATCACGACGTCGCCGTTATGAACATAAGTAAGTTTGTCCCCCATGATCTCTTTCATGATCCGGAACGGGACAAGACCGGTGCAGTGGCAGGTGTAAAATGCCGTTTTCATACCGAGGAGTTCTTTTGCCGTCGCTTTGATGGTCTCTACATCACCCTCCAGATAAGCATTTTCAGGGGCATCAGCGGTGCCCTGCATCATATGGAAGCCGGACAGGACCGCGTCCGGATCCGCTCCGAAGCGCTCTCTGTAGGCGTCCAGAATATTTAAAATGCCGTTGTGGGCGCACCCGGAGACGAGGACTTTTTTATCGCCCTCCGTGATGACGAGATACTGCTCGTGCCGGAACGCGTCCTGGACGTATTCTCCGTCCTTCTTCTCCATGAGTTCCCGGTTTCCTTCGGGCCAGCGGCGCCTGCCGGTTACGTTTGTGAAAATGTACAGCTGATCATCAATCGTCGTGTCATTTTCAATATACCGCATGGTTTTCAGCTCGATTGCTTCTTTTTCCATGCCGATGTACCGTTTAGCGGCGGGCGTCACGTGATAATACTCGCGGACCGCTGTTTTTTGCGCATAGATCTCCGCGTGCGGATTGACACCCGCGAAGGTCATCAGGCCTCCCGTGTGATCAAAATGAGCATGACTCAGGAAGACAATATCCACGCTGCCAAGGTCCACTCCGAGCCTCTCCGCGTTCATTGCAAAAAGCCCGGTCGCGCCGGTATCGGAAAGGATTTTGTGTTGATCGGTTTCTATATATAAACTGAGACCGTGCTCTGACGGGCATCCGGCTTCGCCGGTCACATTTTCCATCAAACTGACGATTTTCAAAGTGTTCTCTCCTTTCTTCCTGGTCCGTTCAGGACTTTCCGCGCAGCTGCCGCACAACTTCCTGCAGCACTGCGGATACTTCTCGAACTTCTTTTTCTGTTGTTTCCCCGGAAATGGTCAGTCTGAGGGCGCCAAGAGCCCGTTCCCGACTTAGTCCCATTCCCATGAGAACATGTGACGGCTCCACCGATCCTGCTGTGCAGGCTGAACCGGCCGAGACCGCAATTCCCCGCAGATCCAAAGCCGCCACAAGATTTTGTCCTGTCACGCCTTCAAATGATACATTAACATTATTCGGCAGCCGCCTGTCCCGGTCTCCGTTCAGGACACAGCCCGGTATGTTCCGCGTCAGATCATCGATCAGATAATCCCGCAGGACACGCTGCCTTTCCGCACTGCTTTCCATCTGTTCCGCCGCCTCGCGGGCTGCGGCGCCGAGTGCGGCGATGCCGGGTACATTTTCTGTTCCTGCACGCATTCCGTGTTCCTGACCTCCGCCGCGAATCAGGGGCGGGATCTGAATTCCCTTGCGGATATACATTGCTCCGATGCCTTTCGGCGCGTGCATTTTATGCCCGGCGAGAGCGAGGAAATCGATATTCATATCCCTCACGTCAATCGGAATATGGCTGTACGCCTGCACGGCGTCCGTATGAAACAAAACGCCCCGCTGCCTGCACAGAGCACCGATCGGTCGGATCGGCTGAACAGCGCCGGTCTCATTGTTCGCGAACATGACTGATACAAGAACCGTATCCGGCCGGATCGCTTTCCGGATCTCTTCCGGATCGATTATTCCATTTTCCCGTACCGGAAGCATGGTTATCCCGGCGATCCCATTTTCCTGCATATCTTCCAGTGTATGGAGAACGGCGTGATGTTCGATTGCCGTCGTAATGACGTGCTTTCCCTTCTTCTTCATGGAAAGCACCGCTCCCCGGAGAATGGTATTGTCACTCTCCGATCCCCCGCCGGTAAAATACACTTCAGACGGGTCCGCATTCATCAGTTCCGCCACCGCACGACGTGCTTCCCGTATGACTTTTTCTGCCTCTCTTCCGTAAGAATGCCTGGCGGAAGGATTTCCGAAGCAGTTGAACGCAGCTTCCTCCATCGCACGCAAAGCACAGCGGCTTATGCGCGTCGTCGCCGCGTTATCCATGTAAATGCTCAACTGTTTTTTCTCCGAAAGGGGAAAAGAAGCACCAGAATGCTTCTTTTCCCGTGTCTGCAAGTTTTAATAAGAATAGATCTGGATCTTGTCTCTGGTGATTTCTTTCAGATTGTGACTGTCCGTCTGGCGCATGATATTCTGCAGTTCCCAGAGGATCTTTCTCGTGTAGATCTCCGCGCCGTGCGCGCCTCCGCCATATACGGAGACAACATACGGCCTGCCGATGCCGGCGCCGTCCGCACCGAGAGCGATCAGCTTGAAAACGTCTTCACCGCTTCTTACTGCGCCGTCGACAAATACTTTGTAGTCCGGTCCGACTGCCTTGCGGACATCTTCGACTACTTCCGCCGGGCTTACAGAGTGTTCGATCGTATTTCCGCCGTGATTGGAAATGAGAACGCCGTAGGCTCCCAGATCTCTGCATTTCTCCGCGTCTTTCGGAGACAGGATACCCTTGACCACGATCGGAAGGCCGTTTGCTGTCGCTTCATCAATGACTTCCTTGAGTTCTTCCATCGAACGGTACTTGACGGTTACCTGGTTTGCGGACTGATAGCCGAGTCCCGGTGAGTCAAGGTCTGTCGCGATCGCCATAGCCCCGACTTCCTTCGCAATGCGGATCCTGCGGAACACTTCATCGAGAACTTCCCACGGTTTGATCGTCGGAACGCCTACGCCTTCCACGTCTTTAATTGTTGCGACCTGTCCCTCATAGTATCCGGGCACGATCATGTCGCCAAGCCAGGCCATGCCGCCGCCGTCATAGCAACCCTTGATCAGAGCGGCCGCGTACTTCTCATTGTTGTTGAAATACGGGCTGTCCAGCTGGTAAGCCGTCAGGATCGCCGCGATCGGAGAAGCGAAAACGGGAAGCTGAAGGGTTCTTCCGAACAGCTCGATGCTGGTATCCGGTACGAAGTCCTCATGGATGACCGTTGTGCTGATGCGGATGCGGGACAGTGCGCGGTAGTTGTTCTGAAATGCTGCGTTGCAGCCCTTTCCGCCGAACTCCAGTGTTGTCGTTCCTTTTCCGGGGCAGTTCATACCGTTGCAGACGCGGCAGACACGGCAGGTCTTGTTCATGATAGCCCTGGCATTGTCCAGAATCTCCGCGTATTCCGCTGTTAACGCTTTAAAGTTTTCAATCTTTCTTTCCATCGTACTTTTCTCCAATGAAGGGGCTGCCGCTTAAGGAGCGGCAGCCCGTTTCCCGCTGTCAGTTCCTGTAGGATCAGCCTACCAGATCAGCATAATACTCATCATAGAATGCACGGGCATTGTCTTTTGTGATCAGAGTTCCGCCGGTCGGGATGATCTTGTCGACGGTCTCGCCGTTCAGCGTGGCAATCGCAGCCGCAACGGCTTTGGATCCCTGGTCGAACGGGCCCTGGTCGATCGTCACGAAGATCTTGCCTTCATCGACGGCAAGGATGCCTTCCGGCGTTCCGTCGAAGCCGCTGATCATGATCTCGTCTTCTTTGCCCGCGTTCAGGATAGCCTGATATACGCCCATTGCCATGGCGTCGTTCATGCACCATACCGCGTCGATTTCTTCGCCGCTCTCAAGAAGATTTTCCATAACGGACATCGCCGTCTCACGGCTGCCTTCACCGCTCTGGATCGTTACAAGGTTGATGCCGTATTCTTCTGCGAGATCCTGGACCGGCTGAATTCTCTGCGAGGTTACCCACGCTGCAGGCGGGTTCGTGATTGCGACGACATTGTGCTTATCCTGTTTCTGGAGTTCTTCATACAGTGCTGTGGTCACGATTCTCGATGCTTCAATATTGTCGACGCCGACAAATGCGACCTGGTCTTCAAAGGCGTCGATCCTGCCGTTCGCGAGAACGACCGGGATACCGGCATCATGTGCTTTCTGCAGCGCGGGAAGAGCAGCCTCACCGTCGATAGCGATTACGCAGAGCGCATCGAATCCGGAATTGATCGCATCTTCGATCTGGTTGATCTGCATCGCCGCGTTTGTGATGGCGTCCGGAGCAAACTCTGTGACTGTGCAGCCCTGTTTTTCCGCCTCACCCTGTGCGCCGATGATAACGTATCTCCAGAACGGCATAGATCCGTCTTTTACGAAATACGCGATCTTGTAGGCTTTCTGTTCCTCAGTCGGAGCTTCTTCCTGGGATGCCTCTTCTGCCGGAGCCTCTTCCTTGGGAGCTTCCTCCTTCGGAGCTTCTTCCTGGGATGCTTCTTCCTTCGGAGCTTCTTCCTTCTCGGCGGTTGAACTTGCGGCGCTTCCTCCGCAGGCAATCATACCAACTGCCAGAACGGTAGTGAGAAATAATGCCATTAACTTCTTCTTCATTCCTTTTTTTCCTCCTTATCTAATAGCGTTTTGCTATGGGTTCTTTGTTTCTCAGTTATTTCCGAGTCTCTTTCTCGCAAAGTGATCCAGAATAACCGCCAGCAATATGATCAGTCCCGTTGCTGTCCCCTGCCAGTAGGGATCAATTTTCAGCTGATTCAGTGTATTGTTGATCATGTTCAGGATAATGCAGCCTATAATGGCTCCACTGACATTTCCCATGCCGCCATTAAAGGAAATGCCACCGATCGCCACAGCGCTGACACACTGTATGGCGAATTTCATGCCGATCTCACTCTCAGCGGAGCCGAGTCGTCCGAGATAAATGATGCCCGCGATGGACGCGAAGAGCCCCGACAGCGTGAAGGCGAGGATCGTCACCGCTTTGGCGTTGATTCCGGAGAAATCCGCCGCTGCCGGATTTGCCCCGACAAGATACAGTTCCCGACCTTTCCGGGTCCTTCGCAGGAAGAAGCTCACGATCAGCGCAAGTGCAAACGCGATGATGATAGTGACCGGAATCTTTTTTAAAATGCGTCCGCTCCCAAGGAAAGTGATCACCGGGTGCATCCCCATGATGACCCGTCCTTTGAGGTATGCGTAAACACATCCGCGGAAAATCTCCCTCGTCGCAAATGTCACAAGAATCGCAGGAAGATTGAGATACGCAATCAGCACGCCGTTCAGAAGACCTATTCCACAGCCGACCGCCAGGGAGATCAGGATGCCGGTCACGATCGATCCGGTGCTCATGCTGGCAACCATGTAGGAAGCCGACAGCGCATTGGCGATTGCCAGCGTCGATCCGATACTCATATCGACGCCGCGTCCGAGGAGCATGGCACAGGTCATTCCAAGGGCCATAATGAGCATCAGGGACGACTGCTGCAGGATCGTGATCATATTTGATACGGTCAGGAATTTCGGCGCGAGCAATGAGGAAACGACGATCAGCAGCAGCAGAACAAGGATCCGGGAATACTTTGCCGCAAAATCGAGTGCCTTACTTTTCATTGCGCTTTCCCTCCTTTCGGAAC
This sequence comes from Lachnospiraceae bacterium, assembly GCA_015057835.1. Taxonomy (GTDB): domain Bacteria; phylum Bacillota; class Clostridia; order Lachnospirales; family Lachnospiraceae; genus Chordicoccus. Next base: position 4,507 of record SVDL01000089.1, on the reverse strand, counting down.
GTATCCATTGTGATGATGATGACCAGAATGACGCCGATCGTGATCATCTGGATATTAGAGTTCAGTCCCACAAAATTCATTCCGTTTCTGATCAGCTGGATCGCAAGCGCGCCGAGGAAAGCGCCGCCAATGGATCCTTTGCCTCCGGAAAGCGCCGTCCCTCCGAGAACCGCAGAGCAGATCCCCTGCAGCTCATAACCCTCTCCAAATGTCGGGTTTGCCGCGCATATGCGGGAAGAGAACATCAGCCCCGCGAATCCGCCGAGGAGACCGTTAATGGTAAAGACAATGATCTTATCTCTCTTGACGTTGATGCCCGAGGCCAGTGCGGATTCCTCTCTGCCGCCGATCGCGTACAGCTGCGTTCCGAATTTTCTTTTGTACAGAATGAACGCGATGAACAGATAGAGGGCTACTGTGATGAAAAACGGCAGCGGGATAACACCGAAAACGTCGGCGTTGTTTAAAACCGCAAATTTTTCATTTGCGAATTTCAAACTCTCTCTTCCTAGAACACTGGCGATACTCTGTGCAATTCCCATCATGGCGAGCGTCACGATAAACGGCGCGATCGTCGTATAGGCGATGATGATACCGTTGATCATGCCGAGGAACATCGTACACAAAAGGGCTACCGCGCAGGCGGCAAACAGGTTCCAGCCCTTGTTGCTGAGAAGACAGGCAACAATGCCGGCCAGTCCCATGAATCCGCCGACGGACAGATCCGTATGGTGTGTCATCAGCGCCAGGAAGGAGCAGATGGCAATGATGGCAAGCGGTGCGAGCTGACGGGATACATTCACAAAATTACCAATTGCAAAGAAACTGTGGTTCCAGATGGAAAAAACAATGATTGTGAAAACGATTCCATACAGGGCAGTCGTCTGCGGTAATCGAATTTTCTTCAATACACTCATCCGGCATTTCCTCCTGTTGCATAACTGATAATGGTTTCCTGCGTACACTGTTCATAGGGCAATTCTGCTGCGATTCTTCCCTCACGCATGACGTAAACCCGATCAGCGATAGCAAGTACTTCCGGCAGATCCGAAGAGATCATCAGGATCGCGACCCCCTGCGACGCGAGATCATTCATGATATGATAGATCTCTTCGCGCGCTCCGACATCGATGCCTCTGGTGGGCTCGTCAAAGATCAGAAGCTCCGATTCCGTGAACAGCCATTTTCCAAGTACCACTTTCTGCTGGTTTCCGCCTGATAAGAAGACCACTTCCTTTTCTATTCCGTTGCAGACGATATTCAGTTTCTCGACCTGTTCTCTGGCGGCGTCAGCTTCCTTCTTCAGATCAAGAAACCCTCTCTTTTTGATTTTCCCAAGCGCGGATTCCGTGATGTTTTTGCTGATGGGCAGAATCAGCGCGAGTCCGTTTTCCTTGCGGCTCTCCGGAAGGAGTCCGATGTGTTTCCGGATACTGTCTCTCGGATTCGGTTTACCGACCGTCTCCCCGAACACCCTGATCGTTCCTTCGGTGCAGGGTCTTACGCCGAACACCGAGTGGACCGTCTCCGTTCTTCCGGCTCCGACGAGGCCGGACAGCGCGACGATTTCCCCTTTATGAACGTTGAAGGAGACGTCCTTCAGGAGCTTTCCGTCAGAAAGCCCTTTCACCTCGAGCGCCAGTTCCTCTCTCGCCGTATTGATCTCGCGGACCCGTCTCTGGCTGACGACGCGGCCGACCATCTTGCTGATCAGAAAATCCAGTTCCGTCGTCTTTGCGTCATAGGTTCCGATCGAGTGCCCGTCCCGGAGCACGGTGACTCTGTCGCCGATCTGGGCGATTTCCTGCAGACGATGGGAAATATAGATGATTGACACATTTCTCGCCTGCAGGGAACGGATCATCTCAAACAGGTTCTCGATCTCATTGTCGCTGAGCGCCGCTGTCGGTTCGTCCATGATCAGGATTCTGGCGTTCTGTGAGATCGCCTTTGCGACTTCGACGAGCTGCTGATACGCAACGCCGAGATTTTTCACCTTTTCGTTGGGTGAAATGTCCACGTTCAGAGACTTCATAAGCTCCTTAGCGTGGTTCACCATATACTGCTTGTCGATATTTCCGAACCGGTTCACCGGTTCTCTTCCAAGGAAAATGTTCTGTGCGACCGTCAGTTCCGGAATCAGGTTGAACTCCTGGTAAATGATGGAGATCCCCAGCTCCTGGGACGCCCACGTGCTGTGAATATGGACCGGCTTTCCGTCAATATAGATCTGCCCTTCATCAATCGAATACAGACCGGACAGAATCTTCATCAGCGTTGATTTTCCGGCGCCGTTTTCGCCCAGGAGGATATGGACCTCACCCTCCCTGAGATCGAAATTGACATTGTCAAGAACTCTGACACCCGGAAAATCCTTGCAGACATTTTCTGCCCGCATGATCTCTTTTCTATCCACGGTTACACTCCTTACTCTTCAATATCAGCTTTCCTGCGGCGCACCGAGTTTTCCGATCTTCTCCATATCGTCGGCGATCTTTCCGAGACCGTACTTTTCATAGACGGCACGCGTCGGATAGCTGGTCTTCGGATCCCATCCGTGCATCGCGTAATACTCGTCCAGCATATGATTGTATTTGTCCGGGTCGATCTTCCAGCCCTTGCGGGAGCCTGTGGGCACTTCTTCCATCTCCCTCGGAGGCGGACAATCATCTTTCCTGTCGAAATTGGTATAGCGGAGGTTGAGCGCTTTCTCGATGTTCAGCTGACGCATCGCCGCGTCTTCCATCATCTGCGGCGTGATCTCCCTGCCGAGAGCGGCTGATGTAAGTTCCGCCAGATCTTCCACATTTGTAAATTCGATATCCCAGTGCACGGTATTGAACAGACAGATACCGAGCGAATTGCACATTCTGTGCAGGATCTCGTGATAGTAGACGACCTTTGCCTTGCCTTCATACTCTTCAGGATCCAGCGCCTGCTGCGCGGTCACGCCCATGACGCGCATTGTCGTCTCATCGCTCATCTCCGTTGAACTCTGTTCGCATGTCGGCGTTCCTGTCGTATGGCCGCCGCCTCTCGTCGAGGTGAGCGTTCCGAGCGCCCATCCGTTGGAACTGCGGAGCAGTTCGTAAAGATCCTGTTTTTTAACATTGATCGCGTAGTAATCCGTATCATGCCCGAACAGTTCGGCCGCTCTCGCCGATCCCTCTGCGAGCAGGTCTCCGAAGCCTTCCCGATACGCCATCATATCAGCCAGCTTCAGGATCATTTCTTCATCGCCCCATTTGATCTCGAGCCCGCCTGTATCTTCTTTCGTCAGAATTCCTCTGTCATAGCATTCCATCGCCCAGCCGATCGCGCCGCCGACGACGTCGACGTCGATGCCAAGCTGATTGCAGCGGGTGTTGATGACCGGCATGAAATCAAGGTTATGGACGCACAGCTTGCCCATAATGGCTCCCATGATCTCCCACTGGTTCATGTTGGTCTTGAAGCCTTTGTATTTTCCTTCACTGATACAGATCTCTCTTCCGCAGCACAGAACGCATCCCGGGAATCCCTGTCTGCTGATCTGATATTTATCGATCAGATCCATCGGATTCATATGCGGTTCGACCTCATCCGGCATTTTGCAGTACTGGAAGTTTTTATACGGAATTCCGCAGATCTCCTGTTTTCTCGGGAACGCACTCAATGTTCCGTATTTACCCATCGTCCTGCTGACCGGACTTGCCTTGATCCTCTTGCGGATCGATTCCACGCATTTGAAGAAACGTTCCGGATCCGCCACCTGCACGGGCTGATTTCCCTTGCAGACGATTGCCTTTACATTTTTGCTGCCGAAAACCGCGCCGGTTCCGCAGCGGCCGAAGGCTCTGTTTTTATCCTGAATGACGCAGGCATTTCTTGACAGATACTCGCCCGCGGGACCGATGGAAAGGATATGAAGCTCCGGGTCATGGAATTCTTCCCGGAGCGCTTCCAGCGTCTCCCACGTTGTCTTTCCCTTGAGAAATGCAGCATCGCGAATCTCAACGCCGTCTTCCGTCAGGTACAGATAGCACAGCTCCCTGGATTTTCCCTCAATGATCAGGTTGTCAAATCCCGCCGCCTTCATCTCAAGGCCGACATGGGAGTCGGAGGAGCCGGTTGCCCATCCGTTCGTCACGGGGCCGATCGTGCTGATGCTCATCTTGCACGCGCCGGGAGCCAGCGTGCCGAGCAGCGGACCGCAGGACAAAATGATCTTGTTTCTCGGATCGAACGGCGTCACCCAGTCGGGGCACTCCTCATAGAGGATCTTCATCGCATAATGACCCATGTAGTCCTCAAAGTCTGCCGTCAGATCCTCTATTCGGCTCCATCCGTTCGACAGATTGAGCCTCAGTGTTCTTCCCCTCATCGGGCTGTCTTTAAAATCGCTCATGAATCCTCACCCCCGCTCAGAACAGCTTCTCTTCTCTTGTTGACACATTCCATCAGAGCGTCCGCATCATGGCAGTACTTAATGCACATCGGCTCTTCTTCTCCGACACACCCGTCACAT
>SVDL01000088.1 GCA_015057835.1 Lachnospiraceae bacterium | reverse complement strand
ACGATCAGGCGGATCAGAGATTTTGCCGCCGCCTTGTTATCCGTGTGACGGATCCGCACTTTACCGCCGCGGTAGCCTTCCTCCAGCATTTCCTTCCAGAGCCGGTCGATGGATTTCTTTTCGCCCCTGCACTTGTGGAGCGGTTCCAGTTCCCCGGCGTCGCTTGCTCTTCCGACGATATGGATATTCAGAACGCCGATGAGTTTTGCGAGGGCGGGACTGACACGCCCGTTTCTCGCGAAATTGTCCAGGGTCGCCAGCATGAAAAGAAGGCCGGTTTCGGAGGAATAGTTCTTCGCGGCATCGCAGACTTCCTCATAAGAGGCACCTGCTTCAGCTAAGGCGGCGCATTTTTCCACCAGAAGTTCCATTTCCGGTCCGGTGGACAGAGTATCGATGACGCTGACCTTTCTCTCAGGGTGTTCTTCGAGATACTGCTGCGATGCAATGACAGCTGCATTGTAACATCCGGACAGTGTTCCGGTCAAAGTGAAAACGAGGAGTTCTTCTTCTTCGCCGAACGCCTCCAGCCATTCGCCGATGCCGGGGCAGGCCGTGCTGGTTTTTTCTTTTGTATTTTCCATCGCCTGCATCATGTTTTCGACGTCAAGCGAAGGGGTGTCGCTGCACTCCTGATCGGAAATGATCACCTTCATCGGTACGGAGACAAAGTCTGTTTTTTCCGGTTTTATGAGGTTTGCAGAGGAGTCTGCTATAATTCGCATCTTTATGATCCTTTCGTAAAAAAGCATGTTACATGTGTCACACGGAAGTATAAAGAGGCGGATTTTGTTTTTCAACGGGAGGCAGGAGGTTTGTGACAGATTGTCAAAAAATGTCACATGACTCCCAGTACGGCGGAGGAGCAGTGATCCTTACCGGCTCACCGGTATAGGGATGCCGGAAACTGAGCGCGGAAGCATGCAGGCAGGCATGGGAGAGGGCATTTTTTTCTGCATCTGCCGCATCGGACAGGGCAGCAGGCAGAACAGCGGTCCCGTTTCCGTATAAGGAATCCCCGATGAGCGGATGGCCTGCGGATGCGAGATGAACGCGGATCTGATGGGTGCGGCCGTGTTCGATCGTGACGGAAAGAACGGAAAAAGCATTTCCGGTGCAGTCCCGGGCAGTCTTCAGGGTCCGGTAGTGGGTTCTCGCGGGTTTCCCGCTGCGGGGATCCGTTTTCATTTTCAAAGGCATTTCGCGGCCGACGGCGATCGGCGCGTCAATGGTTCCCTGCGCAGGGTCCGGTATCCCGTGGACCGCGGCGAGGTAGGACTTGGAGAGTGTCCCGCTTTCCTTCTGTTTTGACAGCAGGGAGGCGGTCTCGAGATGCTTTGCAAACAAAAGGATCCCTGAGGTATCCTTGTCCAGCCGGCCGATCAGATAAAGCCGGCGGTATTTCTCCTGCATAAGGTCAAGCGCGGAGTCTCCGTGGTGCCCGTGAGAGGGATGGGAGACCATTCCCTGCGGTTTATTGACTGCGAGGAGATAGTCATCCTCAAAAAGGACAGGTAATTTCGGCTCTAAAGAGGAAACGGATTCCGGGAGGGGATCATCCAGACTGAAGCAGAGGTCGTCGCCGGCAAGAAGCGTCTCACTGACCCGTTTCGGCTGCCCGTTGACGAGGATCCCTTCCGGCCTGTATTTGACGCGGCTGATCTGATGCATAGAAAAATGCAGTTCCTTCCGCAGGAACTGCCTGACAGACATACCGTCCTGTTCCGGTTTAATGATCAGATGAAGAAGGTGACTCATTTATTTGTTTGTCTTAAAGCTTATTTGCTCTGAACAGTTTTTTCTTTTGCAAGAAGCCAGGCCATGACGTGAACGGACTGCTGGAACCCGCCCGTCCTGATCATTTCCTGTATTTCCGCTTCCGGGTGGAGGGTGACATTCAGAAACTCCGTCTCGTCCAGATGCTGGCCGGCGACTTTTCTGCAGTCTTCGGCCATGTAAACATGGGCGTAATTGTCGGAAATCGTGGCATTGGACGGGATCGTGATGAGGTGCGTCCACTTTTCCGAAATATACCCGGTCTCTTCGAGCAGTTCTCTTTTCGCCGCTTCCAGGGCGTTTTCCGGGGCTTCGGATCCGGGATCTTCCGCACCGTCTTTTTCCGTCGGGGCGTCTCCGTATGGATCGCGATACTGCAGTCCGTCCGTCCTCTCCAGCCCGCCGGCCGGAAATTCGGTGGTCACTTTCCGGATCCCCTGGCGGAACTGGCGGACACAGATGTATCTGCCTTCTTCGTCGAGAGCGACAATGACAACGTAATCCCGCCGGCTGTAGGTGTAAAAAGGTCCGATCTCCCTGCCGTCGGGGAAGCGGTAGACGGATCTGCGGAAATCGATCCATTCATCTCTGACAATATGTTCCGTATTTACTTCCTGCCATTTCAGTTCCATGTTGATTACCTCGACTTGTTATTCAAATGGCAGTGATGAGAGAACTGCCGGTCTGCCGTACTTGACAAAAAGAGACGCAAAATGTAATATATTCACAAGAAGTGGTTTTTAATACTATGTAATAAAGTTGCGATAACTTTGTTGGCGAACTGCTTCGCAATTTGCAATAACTTTATTAATGAACTGCTTTGCAATTATAAATAAACCGGAAGGAGGGACCATAATGACCGCTGCTGTCACCGGAAAAGAAACAACAAGGTTCGGCGTTCGACCGGGAACGATTTCATTGAAAATAAGGGAGCCTGGCGCCGCGCTGACCCATTTTGCCGCCCTGATCCTCCTGCTGACGGGAACGGGACCTCTGCTCATGAGGACAAAGGAAACGGGGGCGTCTGCCGGCCGGATCGGAATGCTGATCTTTGCGGCGGCAGCCTGTTTTATGTATGCTGCGAGCACGGTTTATCACACAGCCGTAGCGGGAGAGAGGCTGACCACGATCCTCCGGAAAATCGATCATTCCGCCATCTCGGTCATGATCGCCGGCACGTATACGCCGATCTGCCTGAAACTTCTGCCCGGAAAAACCGGCACGGCGCTTCTTGCGGTGGTCTGGCTGATGGCTGCCGGCGGCATTCTGATCAAGCTTCTGTGGGTCACCTGTCCGAAGGCGCTGTCGTCGGTTCTCTATCTGTCCATGGGGTGGCTGTGTGTTTTTGCGATGAAAACCATATATGAGGCGATTCCGCTGCCGGGCTTTTTATGGCTTCTTGCCGGCGGCATTTTTTACTCCGTCGGCGCGCTGATCTATGCCTCCCGTCCGGAGAAATTCGACAGAAAGCATGTGTATTTCGGTTCTCATGAGATCTTTCACGTCTTTATCATGCTGGGGACTTTCTGCCATTACGTGATGCTTTACCGTTACTGCTGAGTTTTGCTGTCTGTTTTTTTCTGGAATTTCACTGCATCAATGATAAAACGCTCGTGCGTCCCCTCGCCGATTTTTTCCGCTTCGTCGAAAACGGTGAAAGAGAAGACCAGTCTGCGCCGGTCGATCTGTGTGAGTTCCGTCTCGCACCGCACTTTCATGCCGATCGGTGTGGCGGCAATGTGAGCGGCTTCGATTTTGATGCCCACTGTGCTGCAGCCATCTTCCAGGTATGGCGCAACACTCTTAAGGGCAGTTTCTTCCGCAAGAGCGATCATCGCAGGCGTGGCGTATACATTGAATCCCCGCTTCCCGCATTTTTCGCGGACATCTCCTGTGTGACCGTTTTTTCCGTCGTTCCTTTTATTCCGATCTGAAGCATTTCGGGTTTATCCTTTCATTAATTAGAATTGTCCGAAGATATTAGAATTGTTCTGAGGACGACTGCCGCCGGAGCGGACTGCGTCTGAACAATGAAAACCTTCTCCCGTTCCGGGGAGAAGGCTTTTTTCTGATTTCGGTTTTTTATTATTTGTCTTTTCCGTAGACGGTAATGATCTCGCCGTCCTTCTTCTCGACCTCGACGCGGCAGTCAAGTCCGATCGTCGCGATCGCTGCGAGAATCAGCGCCCACGGGGCAGCCGCTGCGCCGATCACGGTTCCGACAACACCGACGGTCATGGGAAGATTCAGAATCGTCGTCTCGCCCTTGCAGATGCGGATGCGGGTGACATTGCCTTCTTTGACCATGCCTTTGAGTTTTTCGACGATCTCGCCGCCTTTTGCTTCCAGTTCGTTCATTTTATTTTCATCCATGATAAAGCCTCCTTTTAGAAGAAATTCGGATAATGAATCCTGTCTTTATTCTATCACATTGAGAAGCGATATTGCGTTATAATTCCAGTTTTTGTATAATTTTATCTAACTATGGTCACTGCTCACAGTATATCAGATGGCGGGAAACAGGCCCTGAGACAGGTCTGAAAGAGCTGTTTCCGATACAGAAAGGAATGGAAATGAAATCCTATCACTATGCCAATAAAAACCCCATGGACTGCTTCGGCTTCATTCTGCCTACGGAGATCATTTACGGACCGGGCGTTCTCAAACAGCTTCCGGAAGTGCTGAAGAGACTCGGCTGTGCAAAGCCGGCGATCATTACGGACGGCGGAATCGTCAAAGCGGGCATCGCGGACAAGGCGAAAACACTTGTCACGGAAGCAGGGATCCCCTGCATCGTCTACAGCGGGGTAGAGGCCAATCCGAAAGATGTGAACTGTGAGGAGGGGGCGCGGCTTGCGAGAGAGTTCGGAGCGGATTCCCTGATCGCTGTCGGCGGAGGCAGCCCCATTGACTGCGCGAAGGCAGTGGGTGTGCTGCTCGCTCACGATGCGGAGAAGATCAAACCCTACGAAGGAAAAACGGCAGCCACGAAACCGCAGGTTCCGCTGATCGCGATCCCGACGACGTCGGGGACCGGCAGTGAACTGACTTTTTCGGCGGTCATCACGGATACGGAAAACCATTACAAAATGACGGTGAAGAGCCCGTTTACGGCTGCGAAGCTGGCGCTTTGCGATCCGGAACTTACGCTGTCCGTTCCCCCGATGGTGACGGCGTCCACCGGAGTTGACGCGCTGACCCATGCGATCGAAGGCTATACGGCGACCTGCGGGGAGCCCATTGCGGATGCCTTTGCGCTGTATTCGATCGAACTTATTTACCACAATCTCGAGAAGGCTGTGAAGAACGGATCGGATCTGGAGGCGCGCAGCGCGATGCTGATGGGCAGCATGCTGGGCGGCATGTCCTTCAGCCACAGCGATGTTGCTTCCGTACACTGCGTGGCGGAATCCCTGGGAGGTATGTATGATCTGCCTCACGGCATGTGCAATGCGATTTTCCTTCCCTACGTGATGGAATACAACATGGATTACTGTCTTGAAAAATACGCCAGAGTCGCGCAGGCGATGGGATTTGCGTTTACGGACGCAAAGGAAGGCGCGCAGATGGCTGTGCAGGCGGTCAAAGACCTCTGCAAAGCGGTGGGACTCCCGTCTTTCAAATCCCAGAATGTAGATACGGCTGACTTCGATGAACTCGCGGAAATGTCCGCGAAGAATATTTCCACGCAGAGCAATCCGCGTCCGATGTCAAAACAGGATTATCTGAATGTTCTGCAGATGGCCTACGAGGCGGAATAAAGAACGGATTTTCGTAAATTCAGCAGAAACGGAGACTATTCATGGCTTTTGAACCCTATGAGATCGAGCATCTGAAAAAACTCAGACCCTATCTTCCGGAATGCGCGCTCTTCCTGAAAAGAAACGGAGATTTTCCGCTGGAAGGACCCTGCGACATCGGCGCCTACGGAGGCGGCATCCGTCACACAAGGAAAGGCGGTACCGGATCCGGGGAGGTCAATTCGCATTTTTACATTGATGTCGAGACCGGCCTCGTAAAAACCGGTTTCCGGATCACTTCCAGGGAATGGCTGGACGCTTATGACGATATTCTGGCGGACGCCGAGACAAGATTCATAAAAACAGTCAAAGAGAGAGCCAGAAAGAAGCACACCTCCCCTGTGATGGAGGGCATGGGAGCCGTCATGCCGGAGCCGGAATATATTATTCCGATGGAAAAAAGAAGCGAGGCGGCGGTCTACGTCCTCTCCCGGATCTGCGGAGAGGGCAGCGACAGGACTTTTGAGAAGGGAGATATCCTGCTCACGGACACGGAAGTGAGGGATATTCTGGCGCTCAACCGGCTCTACGACCGGTTTATGCTGGTCCTTAACGTGGGCGGCCCCGTTGATCTTACGCCGGTCCTGGAAGTGGAAAATATCCTCCTCCTCTCGCAGCTCGGCGTGGACACCGGCCTTGTCCTCGCGCAGATCCTGCTCGGGAAAATGAATCCTTCCGGAAAGCTTGCTGCTTCCTGGACCGCGGCGGGGGAGAACTGTTCTGTCGGGACGTTCGGGGAAGAGGACGAAACCCTTTATAAAGAGGGAATTTACGTTGGATACCGCTACTATGAAACGGCGGGAAAGGAGGTCCTGTTCCCCTTCGGGTACGGGCTTTCCTATACGTCCTTCGCATTGAAAAATATTTCCGTATCGATCAGCGGCGACGAGGCGGCTGTGCGCGTGGATGCGGCTAATACAGGAACATTCGCTGGAAAAGAAGTCCTGCAGCTTTATGTATCTGTGCCGCAGGGAAAACTTGATCAGCCCCTGAAGAAGCTTGCAGGGTTTGCGAAAACGAAGATGGTCATGCCCGGCGGCCGCGAAAGACTGGAGATCCGCTTCCGCATGACGGACATCGCGTCCTACGATGAGAAAGATGCCGCGTGGATCCTCGAAAAAGGTGATTATTTCCTCTGGCTGGGCACTTCTTCTGCCAATGCGGAAAAGTGCGGAACAGTGAGACTTTCTGAGACAGTCGTCGTGAAAAAGGTGAAAAATGCACTCGGCAGCCCGGAATTTACAGACTGGAAGCCGGAGATTTTCGAAGCGGCAGAGGACGGGGCGGCTTTGGAATCTGTTCTGTGCATGGATCCTGGCGCCATCTGCGAAGAGACTGCCGTCTATGAGAGGGAAGAGGAGATCGATCCGGTCATCGCGGAGATGACGGACGACGAACTCATCTATATGAATATCGGCGCCTTTGAGGAAAAAGGCGGCATACTGAGCGTGATCGGAAATGCATCCCAGAAAGTATGCGGCGCGGCCGGAGAATCCGTAAAACTGTTCGAGGAAAAAGGAGTTCCGGTCCTTGTGATGGCGGACGGACCTGCGGGGATCCGGATCACAAAAGAGTATCTTACGGACGGGGATCAGACATACAGCGGGGGCGGACTGCCGGAGAGCATGGCCGTCTTCCTGCCGAAACCTGTGACCGCCCTCTCGAAGCTGATGAACAGAAAGCCGCCGAAGAGCGCGGAGACGAAACATCAGTACTGCACGGCGATCCCCATCGGAACAGCGGTCGCGCAGAGCTGGAATACGGAATTTGCGGAGATCTGCGGCGATATTGTCGGGGCGGAGATGGAGCGGTTCGGCATTCATCTCTGGCTGGCTCCGGCATTGAATATTCAGAGAGATATGCGCTGCGGAAGGAATTTCGAGTACTTCTCGGAAGACCCGTACCTCACCGGAAAAATGGCGGCGGCGCTCACGCGCGGCGTCCAGGCACATCCGGGCAGAGGCGTGACGCTGAAGCATTTCGCGGCCAATAATCAGGAGACGAACCGTTTCCAGAACAATTCGCAGGTCAGTGAGCGGGCTATGAGGGAGATATACCTGAAGGCGTTTGAGATCTGTGTCAGGGAAGCTCATCCCGCCGCGGTGATGTCCTCCTACAATCTTCTCAACGGAGAGCACACCTCCGAGAGAAGGGATCTTCTGGAAGATATTCTGCGGTGCGAGTTCGGATTTGACGGAATCATCATGACAGACTGGATCGTCTCCATGATGCGGAATAAAAGAGCGCTGCACGACTGGCCGCATGCGGACAGGATCGCCGCCGCGGGCGGAGACCTGGTCATGCCGGGCTCGAAAAATGATTACGAGGAGATCTGTGACGCGCTGTTAGAAGGAACACTTTCCCGGAGACAGCTGGCTGTCAATGCGTCCAGGGTATACCGCATGGCCCTGCGGCTGAACAGCGGGGAAAAGATACAGTAAACAGGCTGAAAGCGGAATAGTTATCAGGGCGGAACGCCCGGGAAGGAAGAAAATGGAAAACGGAAACAAGGAACCGAAAAAGGAGAAAAAAGGATTTCTGAGCACGCTTCTTAACAAGATCCGTCCGGGCAAAAAAGCGGAGAAGGACGTGAAGAGAAAGAAGAGCGGAACAGGCGGTACATTCTGAACAGCGCCCGGATGTATAAGAGAGTTTAAGGAAAGGACCAGAGCATGGAGAGAGTACATCACAATCCGATCCGGTTGAAATCCGTGGATCAGAAGTTTATAACAATCGGTGAGATCATGCTGCGGCTTACGCCTCCTAATTATGAGAAAATCCGCATGGCGACGTCCTTTGAGGCGAGCTACGGGGGAAGTGAGGCAAATATCGCACTGGCACTTGCCAATCTCGGCGTGGACAGCACCTTTTTCAGCGTCGTACCGGATAACAGCCTCGGAAAGAGCGCGATCCGCTGGATGCGGTCCAATGATGTCCATTGCACGCCGGTCATTCTGTCAACACCGGAAGAGACGCCGACCCACCGGCTCGGATCCTATTATCTCGAGACGGGCTACGGCATCCGCGCCTCGAAAGTGATCTACGACAGGAAGCACAGCGCGATCTCCGAATATGATTTTTCGGGCATTGATCTTGACAGTCTGCTGGACGGTTACGACTGGCTTCATCTGTCAGGACTCACGCCGGCGCTCTCCGCAAGCTGCTCGGAACTGATCCTCCGGTGCCTTGAAAAAGCAAAGGAAAAAGGAATGACGGTCAGTTTTGACGGAAACTACAGGGCAAAACTGTGGACATGGGAAGAGGCGAGAGATTTCTGCACAAGATGTCTTCCTTATGTGGACGTTCTGTTCGGAATCGAACCGTATCATCTTTATGTGGATGATGAAGATCCCTCGAAAGGAGACTGGAAGGACGGCGTGCCGATCCAGCCCTCTTATGAGCAGCAGGACGAGATCTTTCACCATTTTGCGGAGAAGTATCCGAATCTGAAATGCATCGCGAGACATGTGCGGTATGCCCACAGCGGCAGTGAAAACAGCCTGAAGGCATTTATGTGGTACAACGGCCATACCTTTGAGAGCCGTTTGTACACATTTACGATCCTGGACCGGGTGGGCGGCGGAGACGCCTTCGCGAGCGGATTTATTTACGCCATGATGCGCGGGTACAAGCCTATGGATATGCTGAATTTCGGGGTCGCCAGCAGCGTGCTGAAGCACACGATCCACGGAGATGCGAACATCACGGATGACGAGGACGGCATCCGGAACCTGATGAATATGAATTACGACATCAAACGTTAACGGACATGAAGGAGAGTCTGGGAAAATGATCAAGCTATATGATACGGGAATCTTCCTGGTAAACGGAACCGAGATCTGCGGGAGTGCAGAGGAAGCGACGCGTAAATGCGGCAGACCGGTCACAAAAGAAACAGCGGAGCAGGGGACCATCGCCTACGGTATTCTGAAAGCGCACAATACCGGGGAGGATATGGAAAATCTGCACCTCAAATATGACTCCATGACGAGCCACGATATCACGTATGTCGGTATTATTCAGACGGCCCGCGCCTCGGGAATGACCTCTTTTCCGCTGCCCTACGTTCTCACGAACTGCCACAACAGCCTGTGCGCCGTGGGCGGAACGATCAATGAGGACGATCATAAATTCGCTCTCTCCGCCGCGAGAAAATACGGCGGCATCTATGTTCCGACCAACATGGCGGTCATCCACAGCTATAACCGTGAGAAGATGGCGGGCTGCGGCCGCATGATCCTCGGCTCGGACAGCCACACCCGCTACGGCGCCCTCGGCACCATGGCGGTCGGCGAAGGCGGCGGTGAGCTCGCCAAGCAGCTCCTCGGACGCACTTATGATTTCGCACGTCCGGAAGTGATCGCGGTATATCTCACCGGAGAGCCGAAGCCCGGCATCGGCCCGCATGACGTCGCGCTCTCGATCTGCGGCGCCGTGTACGCGAACGGCTATGTGAAGAACAAAGTCATGGAGTTTGTCGGCCCCGGCATACGGAATCTGCCGATCGAATTCCGGAATGCGATCGACGTCATGACGACGGAGACCACCTGCTGGTCCTCTGTCTGGGTGACGGATGAGAAGACGGAAGAG
>SVDL01000087.1 GCA_015057835.1 Lachnospiraceae bacterium | reverse complement strand
CCTCATCGACGCCGTTCACGTCCACCGGAACGACGATGCTGCAGGCGTTGATCTCGTCGGATTCTTCCTGGTCCTCGAGTTTTCCCTCCGCCTTCAGCTTTTTGGCTCCCGCGAGGGCGAGATCCATAAGGCAGACGAACTTGTCGCTCCTGCCTTTGTAAAGCTCATCTCTTGCCGCGAGATACTCTTTAAATGTTCCCTCGATGGTCTCCCTGTAATCGCCCTCTCCGAACGCCACGTCGGTGAGTTCCGTAAGGAACGTGGTGTGGCGGCAGTGATCGGACCAGTATGTATCCAGCACACGGATCTCCGTGACCGTCGGATCCCTTTGCTCCTCATCCCGGAAATAATCCTGAATGAACCGGAAATCCGCGAAGGTCATCGCGAGATTCAGGCTGCCGTAGAGCGTTTTCAGGCTCTCTTCTTCCATCTCCCTGAAGCCTGTGAATACGGCGACATCCTCCGGCTCCGGGAAGGATACGGCGAGTGTTTCCGGCTTTTCCTCCTCCGCGATGCGGCTGTCCACCGGGTTGATGGTCAGCGACTGGATCGCTTTCAGCTGCTCTTCGCTCACATCGCCGGTCACGACATAAGTCGTCGCAAAATGGACGATCGGATTCTCTTTTTCATCGAGAAAACGGATGCACTGCACAGCGGAATCCGCTCTCTGGTCGAACTGGCCGGGCAGATATTCGACGGAAAATACTTTTGCATTTTCCGGATACGGATATTCTTCCAGATACAGATCATCAAGGGGCGGCTCCGCAAATACCGTCCGGCAGGCTTTTTCAAATACCGGATCGCTGATATTTTCCACATCATAGCGGTTGAGGACGCGGATATCCTCCACCTCCGCTATATTCAGATAATGGCGTGCCTCATGCCGCAGTTCCTTCGCCTGTACGGCAAATGCGTTCTTCTTCTCCACATAGACGCGTCTTACGTTTCCCACGGTTTTCCTCCCTGCTGTCCTGTGTTTTTGTCAGCTGAAATAAACTAGTTTGTCCTCCGGTTTTTTCGCCGGGAGGACTTCCGCCGCCGTGACCACCGGTCCCGGGGCGGTGTACATTTCATTTGCCTCGATATAAACTCTGCCTGCCACTGTCACATATCCCATATACGGCAGTTTTTCGGCACCTTTCCAGCGCACCATGACGCCGACATACTGGATGTCCGCCTCACAGCAGGTCATGGCGTAGCGGCCGGCATAGAAGAAGCCTCTCGGCATCTCTCTGTCATAATAGACCATGCTCTTAAAACGCACGTTCTTTCCCGCGTATTTGGCCGGATTCTCCATGACATCGAGATACCAGACGCCGAAATCGCCTTCTTCGATCTCAATGGGATCTTTTGTGACGTCAAAGGGGAGATCGTCTTCCACTTCGTCGGAGCTCACGCCGTCGGCATTTTCGTACATGACGGCGCAGCGGGCGTTGGCACCCTTTACGGTGCGGCGGATCGACGCCTTTTTCGTCGCCGCGGTGCAGCGGTTGACGATCACGACGTCGGAGAATTTGATGAAATTCATAATGATCGAGCGCATATTGGCGATGTAATTGTCATACGTGCCCGCGTCGATCAGCGTGAAGACCTGGACCGCCGGCATTTCTTCCGGCAGCGTGCCAAGGAGCTTCTCCAGATTCCACATGCCGTTGAGCTCGATCAGGATCATTTCCGGTTTATGCTGTTTTGCCAGAGAACGAAGATAGTCCTCAGTGAGCTGCTCTTCCTCCTCCACGTACACGATATCCGCGTTGGATTCCGCGAGAAGCATCGGTTCATATTCCTCGATGCCTTCTTCACACGCGATCACCAGAGATTTCCGAAGCTCTGTGAAATCGTGGTCTTCGAGAATCCCTTTTATAAACTCCGTTTTGCCGCTCTCGAGAAACCCGGCGGCTATATAGACAGGTATTTCTTTCAAGTCTTATCCTTCCTCCCGTACGCTGATGCATCCCTGTTTCGCAGATTTCAGCTTATTTGACTGCCTCTCAGACCCTGAATGCTTCCTCGATCCGATCAATGTGCATCTCTGTTCCGATGACACACAGGCGTCCGGTCACTTCTGCCGGACCGGTACGGATCTCTGTCTCTTCCGGTACCATATCGAAATGGATCCAGGTGCCGTCCTGCCCCTGTACAATGCCTTTCGCACGCAGGATCACGCCATAATAGCTCCCGTCCGCCATGATCCTGAGAATCTCGGCAAGCTCTTCTTTCGTATATTTCTGATGGGTCTCTTTGCCCCAGCTTGTGAAGATCTCATCGGCGTCATGTCCGTGATGATGGTGGTGATGTCCGCATCCGCAGCTGCATCCGCCTTCTTCATCGTGGTCATGATGATGGTGATGCTCATGTTCGTGCTCATCATCTTCTTCATCGTGGTCGTGATGATGGTGGTGATGGTCGTGGTGATGATGCTCATGCTCGTGCTCATCTTCTTCCTCATCATCGTGGTGATGGTGGTGCTCTTCGATCTCCATCGCTTCGATCTCGGCGAGAAGCCGGTCAGCAAAGTCGCTCTTTTCTTCCATCGCGGTAAGGAGCTGTTCTCCGGTGAGGTCGTCCCACGGCGTCGTGACGATCGTCGCCTCGGCGTTTTTCTCACGGATCAGAGCGATGGCGGCATCCAGTTTTTCATCGGAGACCTGCTGTGTGCGGCTCAGAACGATGGTTTTCGCGCTCTCGATCTGGTTGTTGTAGAACTCGCCGAAGTTCTTCATATACATCTTGCATTTGTTGACATCCGCCACGGCGGTGTAGCTTGCAAGTTCAATATCCTTGTCCGCGGTCACATCAAGGACGGCCTTGATGACGTCCGAGAGCTTGCCGACGCCCGACGGCTCGATGATAATGCGGTCCGGCGTAAATTTGCTGAGGACTTCCTGCAGCGCCTCGCCGAAGTCACCCACCAGCGAGCAGCAGATGCAGCCCTGGCTCATCTCTCTGATGTCAACGCCGGTCTCTTTCAGGAATCCGCCGTCGATTCCGATCTCGCCGAATTCATTTTCAATAAGCACTATCTTCTGTCCCTTGAGCACAGTGTCAAGAAGTTTCTTGATCAGTGTTGTTTTTCCCGCTCCAAGGAATCCCGATACAATGTCAATCTTTGTCATTTCTGTCCCTTCTTTCTGGAAATTCATTCTGTTCTGCATATTTTGTATAGAAAATGCGAAAGCAATATGTCTCCATATTCCGCTATATCTTAACACAGAATCGACTTTGGAGGAACACTTTTTAAAAGGAATCAGAAGGTTATCCTGCCGAAAGGAATTTGATGTTGCATTTGCCCCGGAA
This sequence comes from Lachnospiraceae bacterium, assembly GCA_015057835.1. GTDB lineage: Bacteria > Bacillota > Clostridia > Lachnospirales > Lachnospiraceae > Chordicoccus. The sequence continues at coordinate 6,878 of SVDL01000087.1, read as the reverse complement.
AACGAATATAATACACTTCAATGGGCTATAGCGTTAAATCGTTGAAGTGCCCGGACTACTTTAGAGAAACAGGAGAATATACTGCAATGCCTATTACAAAACTGCTTGAGCGAAACAGCGAACTGTACGGCGACGACGTCGCGCTGGTGGAACTCAATCCTGAACGCAGCGAAGACCGCCGCATGACCTGGCGTGAATATGATCTCGTCGAATCGGCCAGCAAAGCGCCTTACCGCCGGGAGATCACCTGGTCCGTGTTCAATGAAAAAGCGAACCGTTTTGCCCATCTTCTGCTGGAACGCGGGATCAAGCGCAACGATAAAGTCGGTATCCTTCTCATGAACTGCCTCGAATGGCTGCCGATCTACTTCGGTATTCTCAAAGCCGGGGCGATCGCCGTTCCCTTGAATTTCCGCTATGCCTCCGACGAGATCCAGTACTGCGTCGACCTCGCCGACGTCGATATTCTGGTATTCGGACCGGAATTTATCGGCCGTATCGAGGAGATCGCGGACCAAATCATCCACAGCCGTCTTCTTCTGTATGTCGGTGATATCTGCCCGACCTTTGCGGAAGACTATTACGCGCTGACCCTGAACTGCTCCAGTGCCAATCTTGATCTGGATATCAAAGATTCCGATCTCGCGGCGATCTACTTCTCCTCCGGCACGACCGGATTTCCGAAGGCGATCCTGCACGATCACACATCGCTCATGCATTCCTGCCGCGTAGAGCAGAATCATCACGGGCAGACCCGCGACGACGTTTTCCTGTGCATCCCCCCGCTCTATCACACCGGCGCGAAAATGCACTGGTTCGGCTCCCTCCTCTCCGGTTCGAAGGCGGTCCTCCTCAAAGGGACCAAACCGGAAATGGTGCTCGATGCCGTCTCCCGCGAAAAATGCACGATCGTCTGGCTCCTGGTCCCGTGGGCGCAGGATATTCTGGACGCGCTGGATTCGCAGCGCCTTAAACTCGAAGATTATGAACTGTCCCAGTGGAGGCTGATGCACATCGGCGCCCAGCCGGTTCCGAGATCCCTCATCCGCCGCTGGAAAGAATATTTCCCGAATCACGATTACGACACCAACTACGGTCTCTCCGAGTCCATCGGACCGGGCTGCGTGCACCTCGGTATTGAAAATATCGCCAAAGTCGGCGCGATCGGCATCCCGGGCTACGGCTGGCAGTGCAGGATCGTGGATTCCCGCCGTGAAGACGTGCCGAAGGGTGAAGTCGGCGAGCTCGCGGTCAAGGGACCCGGCGTCATGCTGGAGTACTACAAAGATCCGAAAGCGACGGCGGAAGTCCTGGACGACGACGGCTGGCTCTACACCGGTGATATGGCGCAGCTCGACGACGACGGTTTCATCTGGCTCGTCGACCGCAAAAAAGACGTCATCATTTCCGGCGGTGAAAACCTGTACCCGGTCCAGATCGAAGACTTCCTGCACGGATTCGAACCGATCCACGACGTCGCCGTGATCGGGCTTGCGGATAAGAGACTCGGTGAGAAGGCGACCGCGATCATTTCCATCAAAGAGGGATATACGTGCACGGAAGAAGACGTCATGAACTACTGCAAAAAGCTTCCGAAATACAAACGTCCGCGGCAGATCATTTTTGCCGATGTGCCGCGCAATCCCACGGGAAAGATCGAGAAGCCGAAGCTTCGCGAGATGTACGGCGCGTCCCAGCTCGTAGCTGCGGAAAATCAGGCGTAAACGCCGCAGGCAGAAACAGCCCCTTCCGGCCGGAAGGGGCTGTTTCTGTATGCCAGTTTCTGTTTTCCTGTCTCTGTTCTTCTGTCTTCTGTTCCTGTTTCTATTCTACTGTCTTGTGTTCCTGCCATCCCGCAGGCCATTCACCCGCACACATCTACATATTCTGATAGATCTCTACGATCTCATCCAGCATGTCCCTGTAGCGGAATTCTTTCGTGAAGACGATGTTCATCTGCCGTTCCATGCTGAGATTTTCGATGGGAAGCGCCGCAATTTTCCCTTTTCCCAGTTCATCCATGCAGGCGCTCTCCGCAAGGATCGAGACACCGTATCCATGGCGGATCAGATCCTTGATCGTCGCGATGTTGTCCACCTCAAGGATCACGTTGAACTCCTCGATGCTCATCCCGAGACTTTCCAGAGAGGCGGCAAACAGGTCTCTCGTCCCCGATCCGCCGGGCCTCAGGATCAGATTTTCGTGCTTAACCTCACCGATCGTTACTTTTTTCTGTCCGGCAAGATGATGTTCCGGCGCGACGATGAGCATCAGCCGGTCCGTATCCATCATGAGATACTCCAGCTCGGGGACATGGATCTTTCCGTCGAGAATCGCGAAATCCAGTTCGTAGCTGCGCACTCTTTCCACCAGCCTGTCCTGCGTGTCCGCCGTGAGCACCACTTTGATGCCTTCTTTCATGCTGGCAAATTTCGCCATCACCTCCGCGATCACATTGCTCTCCATCGTATGCGTGATGCCGATATTCAGCGCTGTGATGCCGCTTCTTCTGCCCAGCAGCTCATTTTTGAGGTTCATGTCGATCGCGTACATTCTCTTCGCGTATTGTACGACGATCGCCCCTTCTCTCGTCAGGGACAGCTTATTGCCGACGCGCTCGAAGATCCGGACTCCCAGTTCATCTTCAAGTGCGCGGATATGCTGGCTGACTGCGGGCTGCGTCAGGTTCAGTGCTCTCGATGCCTGTGTGTAGTTTCCGGTCTCGACAACTTTCAGTAATGACAGTATTTTGGTATCAAGCATAGTTTCACCTGCCTTCCTTTAAATAATCATCTGCCGCTCGGCTTCCCTGTGTCTGTGTTTTACAGTATATTTGAGTTTTTTCAGGCAAATGGCAAATATTCCCGCTGCTGCACAGCAGCAGATAAAATCCGTCACCGGAGTGGCCCAGACAATGGACGATGGATGAGATAATTCAAAAATGATGAGCATGAGAGGAATGTCCACGATTCCTTTCCGCAGCATTGCCAGAATAAATGACTGTCTGCTCTCCCGCACTGCCTGCAGAAAAGAGATGACTGCATACGCAAATGCCGAGAACGGACATCCGATACACAGAATCCGCAGAAACCGTGTGCCGTACGCGAGCGACGCGCCTTCCTCAATAAAGATCTGCACAAGCTGTCTGCCGAAAGCAAGACTTCCTGCCATGCATAATATGGAGAAAAAGACCGACACGGCGGAGCTGATCAGAAATGCCTTCTTCATCCTCTTATAATTCCCGGCGGAGTAATTATAAGCGATCAGCGGGAGTACTCCCTGGGTCGTTCCCCTTGCAATACAGTGGGCGAGCATATTTATCTTTTTGGCGACGCCGATCCCCGCCTGGAAAGTAACGCCCGCTGTCGCCATGAGATGACCCAGGACCGCGTAGGAGACATTTTCCATCAGCGTCATGAGGCATGCTGGAAGTCCCGTCTTCAGAATCTCCTTCGCGATCCCATTGCGGAGGCATCTGCGATCGAAGCGGAAGGAGATTGCCGTTTCTTTCCGGATCCGTAGGAGCAGAATCAGAAAAAATACCGTCCCGGCCGCGTTGGAGACCGCGGTAGCCGCCGCCACCGCCTGTACTTCTTTCCCTTTCGGCATCAGCACAAACATGAACAGCGGATCCAGGGCAATATTGAGAATGCTGCCGAATATCACACCGAAGCCCGCCGCGAACGAGCGGCCCTCCGCCCTTACGAGATGGGAAAACAGAGCGTTCATCGAGGTGAAAATGCCGCCGATGACAACTGTCCGGAGAAGGTATGCCGCTGCCTCCCTGTGCATCTCCGGGTGCACGGCCCCGATCAGATTAACAGTACCCCGGAGTGTCAGTGCCACCGCTCCGCTGTACAGGAGTGTCGTGAATAAACATCCGTAAAATGAAAAAACCGACGCCCAGGCCGCATGCTGCTGCTTCCTTGCGCCGTTTGCCCTCGACATCACTGCCGCTCCGCCTGCTCCGAACAGATTGGCGATCGCCGTCAGTATCATAAAGACGGGCATACACAATGTGACAGCAGACAGCTTGATGTCGCTGTCTGTCATACTGATAAAAAAAGTGTCCGCCATGTTGTAGACCACCAGGATGATCTGGCTCAGGATCGTCGGGAGAGCCAGACGCAGAACCGCCTTCAGAACGGTCTCCTGTTCAAAAATATATCTGTTTTTGCCGTCCATCCGGAGTTCCTCCTGTCTTATTCTATACAAGAATCTTACTCCGGATCGGACGTTTCGGCAAATTACAATATATTTACCCTTTGAAAATAATTCTTATGTATTTTCAAACAGAGCGGGCACTTCTTTCTATACGCGTTTACTCGGTGATCTCTTCCCCGAATTCCTCCTCGAGGTCATACGGATCATCCGATACCGGTTTGTCTTTCTTCATGACGCCGCGGGCCCGGTTTGCGAGATTTTCCGCCCAGCCCGGCGCTTTCTCGGCCTTTTCTCCGGCATTTCCGCCGCCGCTCGTGAATTTGTTGATAATATCCGGCACCATGTCAAGGACTTTGCCGACGCCGTCATTGTTCTTGACGTCGATCAGCTTCGTAGAGCCGTTTGAGACGACAAGGACCGCGCTCGGAGTCATTTTTCCGCCCATGCCTCCGCCGCCGTTATTCTTCTTATCTTTCGCAAAAGCGCCCGCGCCAACGCCGAAAGAGACGTCAACGAGAGGAACGATGATCGTATCGCCGACTGTCACGGCGTCGCCGACGACCGTCTTTGACGTGATGAAGCTGTCCATTCCCTTGAACAGTGTCTCGACCGTACTTCTGAAATCATTCTCCGCCATTTGCTTTATCCTCCTTATTTCTTACGAAACCGATCACATATTTAATATTCTTATTCAGGATGAGCTTCAGCCCCGCCCACACGATGGTCGCGAGGAAGATTCTTCCCTTCAGCTCGATATCTCCTTCCAGAGCTTTCTTCTCGAAATCCGGATAAATATCGAGGTTCTTTCCGTACAGCGGGTACGCCGCCGCGAGATAGGCCAGCTGCTGGCCGGTCTTCGACGGATCGTCATGACCGAACCGCACATACCCTTTCACTTTCTTTGGCAGAATCCCCTTCAGGATCCCTCCGACTTCCTTGAGAGCAAGCGCGATCGCTTTCTGCGTCCGGTCGTCATCCAGGAAATCCATCCATTTTTCAATGAGGGCAAAGACCGCTTTCAGTTTTTCGATAACGCCTTTGATCTTCTCCGCGATCTTCCGGAATACGTTATAGACCGCTTCGGCGACTCTCCAGAGAAATTCCGTGAAGGAATCCGCTTTCTTCCGGTGCGCTCTCCGCTGCTTCTTTTCTTCAGCGGCCCTGGCTTTCGCAGCCTTTTTCGCTTCTTTCGCTTCCCGTTTTCTCTTCTTCAGCTCTTCTTTGGAGAGTTTCTCCGGCTCCGGCTCTTCGGATTCTTCCGGCCTTTCGGCTCCTTCCGGTCCTTCCTCTCCGGCGCCCTCCGGCTCTGATCCGTCCGGGGAAGTTTCCTCACCGTTCTCCCCAGAATGATCCGGTTCCGGCTGAGCGGTCTCTCCGCTATTCAGAACACTGTCCGCGGCATCATTTTCCGCCGGTTCCCCGCTTTCTGCCCCGACACTGCCGGTGATCTCTTCCCTGGGGACTTCTTCCGCCGCCGATTGCTCCGGCGCTGCTTTCTCTTTCTTCTCTCCTGACGATGCGATCTCGGAAAGCGGTCTCTCCGGACCTTCCTTTACCGTCTTTTTCTTCTTCTTTTTCGCCTTCTGCTTTTTCCTCTTTGAGAGATCGATTCCGAAGATCTTCAGCCCTTTGGAGAGTTTGCCTCCCTCGAAAGCGATCTTAAACGAGATAATATGCGCAAGCCAGGATACGCCTGCCTGCGCCCGGAGTCCGTCCGTGATTTTCCCGTCCGGTCCCTGCTCCTCTTTCACGGCGCGGGCGCCGTAACGGATCGGCACGAACAGCACGATGAGAAGAAGCGCCAATATGATGCACAGGATCACCAGCAGGATGATGCCTATGATTTTTAAAATTGACAAAACTACGCTCACGCCGTCCTCCCGGTCTACATGACCGTGTGATGCTTCTCCACGAGATATGCGCGCATATCCGTCCCGCAGTGCGTCTTCAGGGAATCCGTCAGGATATTCATCACCATGTTCATCGCCTCTTTTTTGCTGCCGGCCACCCCGACGATCATCGGCAGGCTCTTCCGGATCCACGGCTGCCTGAGGAACAGTGTGTGAACAATGTCAAGCTGGTTGCTGCGGTTTGTGGACAGAGTAATGAGCCACGCGTTCTCCGCAGTTTTCCCCTCATCAAGGTCGCGGCGGAGCTCCTTCATTTTCCCGCCGATTCCCTCTCCGATATACAGTTCGCTCGACCAGTGCAGCATACGATAACGCCTCTGCGCGGATCTCTCCGCTCTCCATGGTAATTTTAAACAAATCCAAGGCTATTGTATCACAACATTCGTTCATTTTGAAGAAAAACAACACAGATAAAGGGAAAAGCACATCCCGGGCTTACGGACCCTGAGATGTGCTTTTTTGTATTATGAAATGATGTGACAGATGTCAGTGTTTTGCGAAATACTCTTTTGTCAGCTTGATCACCGTTCCGGAAAGCAGAAGCAGAGCGATCAGGTTCGGCAGAGCCATAAGGCCGTTGAGCGCGTCACCGATGGTCCATACGAGATCAAGACCCAGAGTCGAGCCGATGACAAGGACGATACAGAACAGAACTTTATAGACGAGCGTTGCCACCTTCGAGGCTTTTCCGAACAGGAATTCGCAGCAGCGCGCGCCGTACAGGGACCAGCTGAGGATCGTGGACAGAGCGAAGAGGCTGAGTCCGATCGCGATGATGATCGCGCTCAATTTATTTCCGAAAAT